>JAKURV010000001.1 GCA_022452035.1 Acidimicrobiales bacterium
CACCTGGCGGACCTCGCCGCCCAGCCCGACCT
This sequence comes from Acidimicrobiales bacterium, assembly GCA_022452035.1. Taxonomy (NCBI): domain Bacteria; kingdom Bacillati; phylum Actinomycetota; class Acidimicrobiia; order Acidimicrobiales; species Acidimicrobiales bacterium. The sequence goes on from JAKURV010000001.1 coordinate 33, forward strand.
CACCGACGGCCACGCTGTCGGAAGCCAGATGCCGCCCAGTGGTAGCCGAAACCCGGGCTAGAGCCAGGGGAAGATCAGCGGCCGGTTCGGTCACCTGCACGCCCCCGACCACCGTGGCGTAGACATCCAACGCCCCTAAGTCCACCTCGGTCCGACGTTCCAGCACGGCTAACAGGAGCGAGAGGCGGCGAACGTCGAGGCCCTGGGGGGACCGGCGGGGATGCGGGGTGGTGGCTCGTACGACCAGCGCCTGGATCTCAACCAGCAGGGGCCGGTGCCCCTCCATGGCCGGGAGGACAACCGAGCCGGCTACGCCGAGGGCCCGGTCGGCTAAGAAGACCCGACTGGGATCGTCGACGGACCGCAGGCCGTCGCCCCCCATCTCGAACAAACCGATCTCGTCGGTGGGACCAAACCGGTGCTTGACCACCCGGAGCAGGCGCAAGGTGTGGTGGCGGTCCCCGGCCAGCTCCACCACTGTGTCAACCACGTGTTCCAAGGTGCGAGGTCCGGCCAGGCTGCCGTCCTTGGTGAGGTGGCCGACCAACACGATGGCCAGGCCTCGGGTCTTGGCCTCCACAACAAGGCGGTGGGCGCAGGCTCGGACCTGACTGAGGGATCCCGGAGCGCCTTCGTCGGCGGCCAGGTGGACAGTCTGGATCGAGTCCACGATGAGGAGGGCCGGCTGGAGGCGGTCAAGTTGGGACACGATCCCCTCCACGGCCCGGTCATCGCCCAGCCACAGGTCGTCGTGGACAGCGCCCAGGCGCCCGGCCCGGAGCCGGACCTGGGAGGCCGACTCCTCGGCACTTACCAGGAGGACCCGACTACTGGCCTGAGCCCGGGCAGCGGCCAGTTGCAGTATCAGGGTGGACTTGCCCACTCCGGGCTCACCCCCTAGGAGCGTCACCGAGCCAGGTACGAGGCCTCCACCCAAGGCCCGGTCGGCCTCAGCTAGGCCGGTGGGTACGGCTTCCGCCCCGGTCGGGGCTAGGCCGGACAGCGGACGGGCGTCGGCCGGGGAAACCCGACCGCCAGCCGATTCGCCGACCTCGATCAGGGAGTTCCAGGCCGAGCAGGAGGAGCACCGGCCGACCCACTTGGGGTGGGGCGTGGTGCAGGAATCGCAGACGTAGGGCTGGGAACGGGGCTTGGCCAGGGCGGGCATGACCCGGACACTATGGACAGGCTGTGACAGAACCGTCGGACGTCGGGACGGTCAGGAATCAGAAGCGCGAAACAGGTCGGCGAAGCCGTCGATGACGGGATGTGGGAAGTCGGTCGGAACCAGAGCCGTACCCCTCAGGAGAACGGTCGAAATACCTAGGCCGCGGGCCGCCTCCAAGGTGGCCGGATCGGAGTCGATCAGCAGCATGTCGCCGAATGCCTCGCCGGACATCCGCCGCAGTGCCTCAAACATGGCCTGGCTGGGCTTGCGGGCCCCGACCCCGCCAGAGGCCACCCAAGGCTCCAGGCGGCCCTCTAGTTTGAACCGGTCTCGGAGTTGGGACGACCAGGCCAGCACGGCGTTGGTCAGGCAGGCCACCGGCATCGAACGCTCATCCATCCGGTCCAGGAAGGGCAGGACATCGGCCCTCATCCGTACCCGGGACAGATACTCGGCGTCCAGCACCTCGGGGTCACCGGCCACGCCGACTGCACCCCAAAACTCCTCACTGGACAGGTGGCCGAGGCTGGCCGCCCGGTAGCGGTCGGCCACCTCGCGGGGATCCACCACGCCTCCCTGCTCCCGTACGAACGGAACCAGGAGGCCCTCCGGGTCGCCCCCGGCGTCCCACACCACCCCGATGCCCCCCAGGACGACCAGCCGAAGTTCCCGATGGGCCGGTTCGGCGGTGGAACGCCGCTCCTCCTTGATCTCCGTAGAGCCCAGGGGCTTATCGGCGACGGAAGCTCGGACCGCCCGTGCGGCTCGCCGGGACCGGACGAGGCGAAGGCCCTGGAAGGCCAGGAAGACTAGGAGCAGGATGCCAGCGACGGCCGATACGGCCAGCCAGGCCCTCGGCTCCCGGTCTACTAGGACTCCGGTGGCGCTGAACACAGTGTCCGATCGGTCGCCAAGGGCCACCGACCACCGCTCAATGACGGTCGGCACTGTCGGATCCGCTTTGTCGTCCGTGGAGGGCATGGTGACCTCCAGCACCAGGGTGAAGGCGTCGGCCGGCGTGCACGATCCGTCGCCGCATCCGGCCATCTCGGCTAGATCCTCCTCGGAGCGGGCGAACGGCAGCCCCCCGAGCGCCTCGGCGAGCTCCCGATCGGCCAGCAGGTCCAAGCCGTCGGAGAGGTCGATGGCGCCGCTCAGGCGCCAGGTGGTCCGGGCAAATGAGCGCTCCCGGACCAGCGACACGTCCCGGATGGCCGTCGGTCCGACCACCTCGGCCAGTACCGGCCCGAGGTGGGACGGCTGGGTGAACGGCTTGACGGCCGAGATCTGACCCCCACCCGAGAGGTCGGTGGTCGGACCGGTCACCTTCCAGCCGGCGGCTACCAGGTCGTCAACGTGGACCCGGCCATCAAGGCCACCTAGCGCCTCGACGGCCGCGGCGTCTAGTTCCAGCGCAACGGCGACGGTGCCCGAGCCGTCGGCGACCACGTCGACGGTGACCGTGGCATCCACCCGGCAGGCCAACGCCGAGACGGCCATCACGGCGACCAAGAACGGCCAGACAACTACACGACGAACCAACGGGTACACGGCAGACTCCTGGCCGGCCGACCCCCGACGACCGGCGGGTGGGCTACTCGGCGCCTTCGACCGCCATCTCGACGGTCGGCGGCTCAAACCCTGCAATGCCCCGGAAGACGACCGTGCGACCACCTGGAGCGTCCGAATCGTCCGGGGTCTCCTCGACGTCTACCACCACGATCTCGCCGGCCGAGAACTCCTTGTGCAGGAGGCGCTCGGACAACGGGTCCTCGACCAGCCGCTGGATGGCCCGACGCAGCGGCCGAGCGCCCATCGAGGGGTCGTAACCCTGCTCGGCCAGATGGACCTTTACAGCGTCAGTGAGCTCCAGGCCGATGCCCTGGCCGGCCAGCTGGTCGGCCAGCCGGGCCACCATGAGGTCCACGATGCGCGTCACCTCTTCCAGGGACAACTCGTGGAACACGATGGTGTCGTCGATCCGGTTTAGGAACTCAGGACGGAAGTGGGCCTTTAGGGCATCCTGCACCTTGGCCTTCATGCGCTCGTAGCTGACTGCCGCGTCAGCCTTGGCGAAGCCCAGGTTGGCCTTACGCAGGTCGGCCGTGCCGAGGTTAGAGGTCATGATCAGGACGGTGTTGCGGAAGTCCACGGTGCGACCCTGGGAATCGGTCAGGCGACCCTCCTCCAGGATCTGGAGCAGCGTGTTGAAGACGTCCGGGTGAGCCTTCTCGACCTCGTCAAACAGCACCACGGAGAACGGTCGACGGCGGACGGCCTCGGTGAGTTGGCCCCCCTCCTCGTATCCGACGTAACCGGGGGGTGAGCCGACCAGACGGCTGACCGTGTGCTTCTCCATGTACTCCGACATATCCAGTGCAATCAGGGCCTGCTCGTCGCCGAACAGAAAATCGGCCAGGGTCTTAGCCAACTCGGTCTTGCCGACGCCCGACGGGCCCAGGAAGACGAACGATCCGGAGGGGCGCTTGGGGTCCTTCAGGCCGGCCCGGGTGCGACGGATGGCCTGGCTGACAGCCTTAATGGCGTCGCCCTGGCCGACGACCCGCTTGTGGAGCTCGTCCTCCATGGAGAGGAGTTTCTGGGTCTCCTCCTCGGTCAGCTTGTAGACCGGGATACCAGTCCACACCGACAGCACCTCGGCGATGGCCTCCTCGTCGACCTCGTCGAACAGGTCCACGCCGGCTGAGCGGATCTCGGATTCCTTTGACTCCTTGCGGGTTAGCAGTTCCTTCTCGCTGTCACGCAAGCTCCCAGCCTCCTCGAAGTCCTGGGCCTCGACGGCGGCCTTCTTGCGCTGCACCACCTCGGCCAGATCGGTCTCGATCTCACGCAGGTCGTCCGGGGTGTGCATCCGCTTGATGCGCAGCCGCGACCCAGCCTCGTCGATCAGATCGATGGCCTTGTCCGGAAGATGGCGGTCGGAAATGTAGCGATCGGCCAGGTTGGCCGCCGCCACTAGCGCCTGGTCGGTGATGGTCACCCGGTGGTGGGTCTCGTAGCGCTCCCGCAGGCCCTTCAGAATCTCGATGGTGTGGGGCACCGTGGGCTCGTCGACTGTGATGGGCTGGAACCGGCGCTCCAGGGCGGCGTCCTTCTCAAGGTGCTTCCGGTACTCGTCCAGCGTGGTGGCCCCGATGGTCTGTAGCTCACCTCGGGCCAGCATGGGTTTCAGGATCGACGCCGCGTCGATGGCGCCCTCAGCGGCCCCCGCCCCGACCAGCGTGTGAATCTCGTCGATGAACAGGACGATGTCACCTCGGGACTTGATCTCCTTGAGGACCTTCTTCAGGCGCTCCTCGAAGTCTCCCCGGTAGCGGCTGCCGGCCACCAGGGCCCCGAGGTCCAGCGTGTACAACTGGCGGTCCTTGATGGTCTCCGGCACGTCGTCGTTGGCGATCATCTGGGCCAGGCCCTCGACGATGGCCGTCTTTCCGACGCCCGGCTCGCCGACCAGCACAGGGTTGTTCTTAGTCCGGCGCGACAGCACCTGCATGACCCGCTCGGTCTCGCGGTGGCGTCCGATGACCGGGTCCAGCTTCTTGTCCCGGGCCGCTTGGGTGAGGTTGCGACCGAACTGGTCCAGTACCAAGGAGCCTGAGGGGGAATCGCCCCCGCTGCCCCCAGCGGTAGCCCCGGCCTTGTCCGGCGAATCCGAAGAACCCTGTCCAGACCCCGAGTACCCGGAGAGCAGCTGAATGACCTGCTGGCGGACCCGGGAAAGGTCGGCGCCCAGCTTCACCAACACCTGCGCGGCCACGCCCTCGCCCTCCCGGATGAGGCCCAGGAGGATGTGCTCGGTGCCAATGTAGTTGTGCCCTAGTTGGAGGGCCTCCCGCAGCGAGAGCTCCAGGACCTTCTTGGCCCGCGGCGTGAACGGAATGTGGCCGCTGGGCGAGCTGGCACCCTGGCCGATGAGCTCCTCGACCTGACTGCGCACCGCCTCCAGCGAGATGCCGAGCGATTCGAGGCCCTTGGCGGCCACGCCCTCGCCCTCGTGGATTAACCCGAGCAGGATGTGCTCGGTGCCGATGTAGTTGTGGTTGAGCAGCCGCGCCTCTTCCTGGGCGAGCACCACGACCCGTCGGGCCCTGTCGGTGAACCGCTCAAACAACGGGATGCCTCCTGGTCTCGATTGTCCCCCGTCTCCTCAAGTGTACCCGTGAGCCGTGACCCACCATCCGCGTGGATTAAGCCCTGGGCGACACGAGGGCCCCGTTTCGACCGGTGGGCCGGGCGTCGTATCCTCGGCGGGTGGCCAATCCCACCACCCTCCTCGACCTCCCTGGTATGGCCGACGGCCTCCGGCGGACCGAGGACGAGCTCCGCAAGGTCGTCGAGTCGGACGACCCATTCCTCACCGAGGTGGCCCGGCACCTGATCGACGCTGGCGGAAAGCGGGTCCGACCCGCCCTGGCGATCACCGCCTCGCTGGTCCTGGACGAGGACCCTGACGTGGCCCTGTGGGCCGTCATCCGAGGCGGCGTGGCCGTGGAGCTGGTCCATCAGGGATCCCTGTACCACGACGATGTCATGGACGACGCCGAGACCCGGCGGACCGTCCAGAGCGTGAACGCCCGTTGGGGAAACCTGGAGGCCATCCTGGCCGGCGACTACTTGCTGGCCCGGGCCTCGGAGATCGCCGCCGATCTGGGGACCGAGGTGGCCGGGCTGCTGGCTGCCACCATCGCCGCCCTGTGCGAGGGCCAGGTCCGGGAGGTGCGCCATGCCTTCGACGTGGACCGCAGTGAGGAGGCTTACCTGGCCTCCATCTCCGGCAAGACGGCCTCCCTGCTGGCTACCGCGGCCCGCATTGGGGCCATCGTGGCCGACCACTCCCGGGACGTCGTCGACGCCGTCACCGACTTCGGCCACAACTACGGCATGGCCTTCCAGGTCGTCGACGACCTGCTGGACGTGACAGCTACCGACGAGGAACTGGGTAAACCGTCGGGTAACGACCTTGTGGAGGGGACCTACACCCTGCCCGTCATCCGGGCCCTGGCCGGCCCTGCCGGCGACGACCTACGGTCGTTGCTCGGTGGTCCAATCGACTCCGCCGGCCGCGACCGGGCCCGTGAGCTTGTCCGAGCCGACGGGGCCATCGCGTCCACTCGGGAGACGGCCGTCGGCTACCTGGCGGACGCCCGGGTGGCCATCGACGGGCTGCCGACTAACCCTGCGGTGGACGCCATGCTCACCACCTGCGACCTGCTGGTGGAACGCCTCGACCGGACGGCCTGAGGCCTAGCCCCGTGGTCTGCCTACTGCTCGGGTCGAAGCGTCGGGAACAGGATGACGTCGCGGATAGTGGTGGTGCCGGTTAGCAGCATCACCAGGCGGTCCATACCAATCCCCAGGCCGCCGGTGGGCGGGAGGCCGTACTCCAGGGCCCGCAGGTAGTCCTCGTCCACGGCCATGGCCTCGGCGTCGCCCGCCGCCTTCCCGACCTCCTGGGCCTCAAACCGGATCCGCTGCTCCGCCGGGTCCACCAACTCGGTGAAGGCGTTGCAGATCTCCCGCCCGGCCACGATCCCCTCGAAGCGTTCCACCCAGCCCGGCCGGTCCCGGTGGTCGCGCGACAGGGGTGAGACCTCCTTTGGGTAGTCGGTGACGAACACAGGCCCCCAGAGTTCCGGCTCGGTGGTTTTCTCGTATAGCTCCATAATGAGCTTGCCGGGGCCGTGGTGGTTCTCGACTGGGATGTCCCGCTCCCCACACAACCTGACCAGTTCGTCCCGGGGCGTGTCGAGGTCCACCGATAGGCCCCCGTGCTCTTCCAGGAGCTCCAGCAGCGTGGCACGCCGCCACGGTGCCGCCAGGTCCAGGTCCCGGCCGTCGTAAGAGAGCGCGGTGGTGCCGTGCAACTCGAAGGCCAGGTGGGACACCAGGTCCTCCACAAGGCACATGATGTCGCCGTAGTCGGCGTAGGCCTGGTACAGCTCCAGCATTGTGAACTCGGGGTTGTGGCGGGTCGACAGGCCCTCGTTGCGGAACACCCGGGCGATCTCAAACACCCGGTCGAAGCCACCCACCGTCAGGCGCTTGAGGTAGAGCTCGGGGGCGATCCGCAGGTAGAGCTCCAGGTCCAGGGCATTGTGATGGGTGGTGAACGGCCGGGCCAGGGCTCCACCAGGGATGGGATGAAAGACCGGCGTCTCGACCTCCAGGAAGCCCCGGTCCTCCAACCACCGGCGGGTGGCTGAGAAGATCCGGCTGCGAGCTACGAAGGTGTCGCGCGATTCCTCGGTGACCCACAGGTCCACGTACCGCTGGCGGTACCGGATGTCGACGTCGGTAATGCCGTGCCACTTGTCGGGAAAGCCCCGACGGGCCTCGGCCAGACGGACCCAGGAGTCGACCCGGATGCTGAGTTCACCCCGACGGGTCCGCAGGACCTCCCCGGTCACCCCGATCCAGTCCCCTAGGTGGAGCCCGGTAAAGCTCTCGAAGTCGGGCGTTGACCGCTCCATGGCGAAGAGCTGCACCCGCCCGGTGCCGTCTTGCAGGTCCCCGAAGGCCAACTTGCCCTGGTCGCGCCGCAGCATCAGGCGGCCGGCCACCGTAACCACGACACCGGACTCCTCGCCGTCGGCCAGGCCGGCGTGCTCGGCCTCGACAGCTGCCGCGGTGGCTGTTGGCTCGAAGCGGTATGGCACGCCGCCTGTTCCGCTCACCGGTTCCGCTCATACACCAGGCGGAGCCCGTGGAGGGTCAGGAAGGGCTCCACGTGCTCGATGGTCGAGGCCACCGGGGCGATTATGTGGGCCAGGCCGCCGGTGGCCACCACAGTGCAGCTCCCAAGCTCGTCGCGGAAGCGGTTCACCATCCCGTCGATCTGGGCGGCAAACCCGAACACGGCCCCCGACTGCAGTGACTCCACCGTGCTCTTGCCGATCACGCTTCGAGGTTCGACCAGTTCGACGGCCCGTAGGGCAGCGGCCCGTCCGAACAGGGCATCCAGGCTGATCTCCACGCCCGGAGCGATGGCCCCTCCCATGAACTCCCCATCGGCCGAGATGACGTCGAAGTTGTTGCCGGTTCCGAAATCCACGACGACCGTAGGACCGCCGTACAGGTCGTAGGCACCCACGGCGTTGGCGATCCGGTCGGCGCCAACCTCCCGGGGGTTGTCATAGAGGATCGGCATCCCGGTCTTCACGCCCGGCTCGATGATCACCGGCTCGAAGTCGATGTAGCGGTCGACCATCTCCCTCAGGCTGGCCAGCACTCGTGGCACCCCGGAGCACATGGCCAAACCGGTGACCGTCTCCTCCAGGTCCCGTCCCGACTGGCGCAGCAAGTTGCGGATGAGGACGGCGTGCTCGTCGGAGGTGCGATCGTGGTCGGTGCGGACTCGCCAGTGGTCAACCAGGCCGGCGTCGGCCGCCGACACAGCGGCATCGGCCTCGTAGAGGCCCAGGACGGTCTGGGTGTTACCCACGTCGATGGTCAGCAGCATGGGATCTCCGCCTTTGGGAGGTCGAGGTCCACGTCGAGGGCTGGCGCGGCGTTGGTCAGCACACCGCTGGAGATGCAGTCCACGCCGGTGGCCGCGTACTCGGCCACCACGGCCAGCGTGATCCCGCCGGAAGCCTCGACCAGCGGTCGGACGCCGTGGCGCGCCGCGTGGGCCCGAACCTCGTCGACGCAGGCCCTGACCTGGGCCGGGGTCATGTTGTCGAGCAGCAGAGCATCGGCGCCCGCCTCCAGTGATTGGTGTACCTGGTCCAGAGTCTCGCACTCGACGTGCACGGTACGCCCCGGCCAACGGGAACGGGATGACTTCACCACCTCGACGGTCACCCGACGACTCCTGGTGGCGGCGGTCCGACTTGGCCCGATGATCTCATGATCCACAACGTCGACACGATCAGACCTCCGGATCCCGGGACCCGGCGTCCAGCAACCCGACGTCCACGATCTCGCCCTGGTCATCAGGGATGTCGCCCACCAAGTCGGGTGCCACCTCCCGGAGGGGCACCAGCACGAAGGCCCGCTCGAACATACGGGGATGCGGGACCTCCAGGTCGGGCTCGTCGACCGTCTGGCCGTCCACCCAGAGCACGTCTACGTCCAGCGTGCGCGGCCCCCACCTCTCGCCCCGGACCCGGCCGGCAGCCAGCTCTCTGTCCTGGGCCAGCTCCAGGAGGCCCCGAGCGTCCAGGTCGGTCTCCAGGCGAACCACGCAATTTAGGTAGGGGCCCTGGTCTGGGCCGCCGACGGGTGCCGTCTCGTACACCGCCGACACCTCGACTACGTCGGGCAGGGCATCTACTGCCCAGCGCAGGTGACTCCACCGGTCGCCCAAGTTGGAGCCCAGAGCCAGGAGGGCCCGGCGGCTCATGCCGTGCGGTGGATCCGCACCCCGCTGGTGGCGAGGTCCTCTGGTACGGGAGGACGCAGCTTCCGCACCGCCACCGTCACCGCCTCCACGCCGCTGGTGGCCAGGATGTCCTCGGCCACCCGACTGGCGAACCGCTCCATCAGGTCGAACGACTCCCGGTCGGCGATGCAGGCCACCAGGGCGCACAGGGTGCCATAGTCCACCGTGTCGGCCAGGTCGTCGGTGGTCAAAGCGGCAGTTAGGTCGGCGTACACGTCGAGGTCGAGCTCGAGGGGCTGGCGACGGACTTTCTCCTCGGGAAGGACGCCGCAGACGGCCGAGACGCGCAGGCCTCTCAACTCGATCCGGTCGCTCACCCGTCGCTCCCGCCGGACGAGGCCACCAGGCCCACGATCTCTCGGCCCGGGAAACCCAGTGGCCGACCGGTGAGCTGTTCGGCGATTGACATGGCCTGAGGGCCGGTGGGGGCCAGGCCGGTCCGCAGCAGGTAGGCACCCATCAGGCCGCACACCACGTCGTTGAGCTCCTCGCGGTGGACCAGCACCCTCCGGCCGTCGGTCGTTAGCTCGTCGATCCGCCGGAACACCTCTTCCAGACAGGCCAAGCCGTCGGATGCCCCACCGAACGGAATGTGGGACCAGGCCATCTCCAACTCGTCGTAGTTGTGGAGGTTGTGGTCGCTGGCCAGGAGGGAGAGCACGGAGTCGAAGCCGTTCTCCCGGATCCAGATGATCTCCTCCTGGCGGCGGATCCGACGGTGGGCGTCGCCACAACCCCCCGGCCGTTCGCTGACCGCGATGCGGTCCTTGATGATCCACGTGAAACTACGGGGCACGATCCCCTGCGCCCACTTGCCCCTCATGGGGTGCTCCGCCCGCGTCGGGTTCCATGCCATCCGTCCACGTGAGACATGGTGCCCGAGATCCGGGTCATCCGACCACCCTTGAGGCCTGCACCGTGGCTCGGACGTCGTGGGCCCGCACCACCCTGACCCCCTGCAGGAAGGCCCAGGCCGCCATAGCTACCGAGGCTTCCCGCCGGTCGTCAACCGGGGTCGGCTCAACCGTCCCGTCGGCCCCCCGCTGGTCACTGCACCCGGTGAGCTCGCCCAGAAAGCGCTTGCGACTGACCCCCAGGACCACCGGCCATCCGGTGGACACCAGAGCGTCCAGGCGGGCCAGTAGGGCCAGGTTGTGGCCGGTGGTCTTGCCGAATCCAATACCCGGGTCGATCCACACCTCCGGTACCCCGGCGGCGGCGGCCCGTTCGGCCCGGTCGACCAGAAAGTCACGGACCTCGACCACCACGTTGTCGTAAGCCGGCTCGTCCTGCATGGTCCGTGGATCGCCCTGCATGTGCATGGCCACCCACCCCACGCCTAGGTCGGCAGCCACCTCGTCCAGGGTGGAACTGACGTCGTTAACGATGGTGGCCCCGACGGCCACAGCCCGGCGAGCCACCTCGGCGTGGCGGGTGTCGATCGAGATGCGGACCCGGCCGTTGGCCACTTCCGGGAGGTCCGCCAGTCCGGCCACCACCGGCACCACCCGGGCCACCTCCTCGTCCACGCCGACCGGCGTGGCACCTGGACGGGTCGACTCCCCACCCACATCGAGGATGGTGGCCCCCTCCGCCACCATGGCTCGGCCGTGGGACACGGCCTCCCCGTAGTCGAGGAAGCACCCCCCGTCGGAGAACGAGTCTGGTGTGACGTTCAGGACGCCCATAACGCCTCCGGGAGAGCAAGCGACGTGTGGCCCCTCCGGGACGGTCTCGGTAGTCAGAGTGGACATGGATCGACCCTAGCGTCGACCCGTTTCGGCCCCTAGACCCGTCCAGTCAGTGCCGACCTTTCTCAATGAACCTCATGGCCTCCAGGCGAGTGGAGACCTCGTCTCGGAACACGCCGTGGACCGCCGAGGTGACGGTGACCGCCCCCGGCTTCTGGACCCCGCGCATGGACATGCACAGGTGCTCGGCTTCGATAACCACCAGGGTGCCTTGGGGTTCCAGGGTGTGCTGGATAGCACCGGCCACCTGGGAGGTCAGGCGCTCTTGGATCTGCAGGCGCCGGGAGAAGCCATCTACAAGGCGGGCCAACTTGGAGAGGCCGGTAATCATGCCGCCTTTCTGCGGGATGTAGGCCACGTGGGCCACGCCGAAGAACGGCAATAGGTGGTGCTCGCAGAGCGAGTAGACGGGGATGTCGCGGACCATGACCATCTCGTCGTGTTCGAGGTCGAAGGTCCGGACGAGGTAGTCGGCGGGGTCCTCATGTAGGCCGCTGCAAACCTCGGCGTACATACGGGCCACCCGGGCTGGCGTCTCTTGTAGGCCGTCTCGGCTGGGATCCTCGCCGAGAGCGACCAGGATCTCGGCCACCGCCGCCTCGATACGGTCCAGGTCAACAGGTTGGCCTACGTCGGCGGTCACCCGGACTCCCCGTCGTCGGGCTCCGAAACCACGACCCGGATGTCGGGAAGGTTCCGGAAGCGCTCGTTGACGTCCAACCCATAGCCCACCAGGAAGTCGCCGGGGACCCGGAAGCCCTCGTACCGAAGGACGGCCCCGTCCACCCGATGGTTCTCCCGAACCAGAAGGGCGCAGACCTCGAGGCTGGCCGGGTTACGGGCCAGAAGGTTGCGGCGCAGGTAGTTCAGGGTCAGGCCACTGTCCACGATGTCCTCAACGAGGATGACGTCGCGACCGGCCAGGTCGAGGTCCAGGTCTTTAACGATCCGCACCACCCCGGACGACCGGGTGGAGTGGCCGTAGGAGGACACGGCCATGAAGTCAAACTCGACCGGCAGATCGATGGCTCGGGCCAGGTCACTCATGAACATGAAGGCGCCCTTGAGTACCCCGACCAGCAACGGGGCCCGACCGGCGTAGTCGGCGGTGATCTCCTCGCCCAGGGCCCGGATCCGGGCCTGGAGGTCTTCTTCGGAGACCAGTAGTCGACCGGCGGTGTACCCGTCGGACGTGGCGGACGCGGACGGGTCTACGGCCATGGCCCGACCCTAGCGGTGCCCATGGGAGAGGCGGCCCGCTGAGCGAGTCACCCGGTGGCCGCCCACCACCTCGGCAGCGCGGACTCGGCCCCGAACCACGTCAAGCACCCGCTCTACCGAGGCGGCGTCGGGCGAACGGCCGGCGTCGCGGTCGGTCAGCCAGGACCGAAGGGCCAGGCGGACTAGGTCATCAGATAGGTCGGATAGGGACCGTACGTCCGTCGGGTCGACATCGGCCACTAGGCCGGCCAGTAGTCCGGCCGCCTCCCTGGCCCGTGCAGCATGCCGGGCCAGCAGCGGCACCGGGTCACGGCCCGAGATCTCGGCCAGTAACGGCATCACCTCGTGGCGGAGCCGGTTGCGGACGAAACGCGGGTCGTTGTTCATAGGGTCGCAAACCGGCTGCAGGCCGACGGCCGTGCACAGGGCTGACGTCTCGTGGCGACGTAGGGCCAGCAGGGGACGTCGCTGCGGCGCCCCGATGCCGGCCGCTCCCGGCACTCCGGCCCCCCGAAGCAGGTTGAGCAGCACTGTCTCGGCCTGGTCGTCGGCCGTGTGCCCGGTGAGTACCCCGGGCGGGAGGACGGCCCGCCGGACGTCCCGGGCCCGCTCTTCGAGATTCGAACCTGGTTCCACCTGGGCCACCACCGAACGGGCCGTCGCCCCGCGGTCGGTAGCTGTCCGGACCACCCACGCCCCTTCGTCGGCCGAGGTGGGTCGTAGGCCGTGGTCGACGTGCCATGCCGTGACCTCCAGGCCGGCGTCAAGGGCCAGCACCAGGAGCGCCATGGAATCGGGACCACCGGACACCGCGCAGTCCACCGGGGTCCCGGCGGGGGGAAAGGCGCAGCGGTCCAGCAGGTCAGCGGGTCGTAGGCCAGCCGCCGGGCCAGTGTCGTCGGATGCCGTCACAACCGCCACCTTCCGGTCAGCCGGCCACTGGCTCAGCTGGGGCGGATGCCATCCGCTGGATCCACTGGTCGGGCTGGCGGATCTCATCGAGGCCAGGCAGGTGGGACGGGTCCTCCCAAACCTGGTCCAGCAAAGCGGTGCCACCGTGGGCCTCCACGGCGGCGATGAACGCCTCACCCTGCGCGTACTGGGCCAGTTTGGCCTCCAGCCCGACCAGGCGCTGGAAGACCCTCGTTACTCCAGACGCGGTGCGCCGACGGTCAGCCATGACCCGGGCGAAGCGATCGGCGCCCTCCACGATGCCCTCCCCGGCCCGACTCATGGTTACGTCGCCGTGCCCCTCCAGGAGGCTCATCAGGCCGGCGATCCGATCCAGGTTGGCCTGTTGTTCGGGTGACGAGATGGCCCCTAGCACGCCGCCCCCGGACCTCCCGTCGGCCGGATCCCCGGACCGCCGCCGGTCAACCAAGGACCGAAGGGCGGCGGTCAGGTCGAACGATTCGGTCTCGTTTCCGTCCAGGATGCCCGACACCAGCCCTAGGTAGTGCTCTCGCATCCACGGCACTCCCATGAACTGGGCCCGGTGGGTGACCTCGTGAAGGGCCAGCCACAGGCGAAAGTCGGTCGTCGAGAAGGCGTACCGGCGCTCAAGGGCCACCAGGTTGGGACCCACGTAGTAGACGAGATCCTGGTCCTCAGCCGCTTCGTCCTCCAGCACCAAGAGGTCGTACTGGCCCAACACCCGGGTGGACATCCACCCCAGTACGACTCCCAGCTCAACGGCCCCGATCCGGGTGGCCAGCGCCGATGGGCCGCCGCCGGGACTGTCGGCCATACGTTCAAACAACGGACGCAGGAGGCGCTGCAGCGAGGCCAGGTTGGCCCGGATCCAGTCGGCCCGGTCGACGACTCGGGCCCGGGCATCACCTGATAGGGCCCGCAGCCCAGTGGTGGTGGCTACCAACTCCTCGGCACGCGCCGTGTGGACGTCGAACTCCCTGGTCAGGCCTTCGAGGTGGTGGGCTCCGCCGAAGGGTGCCCGGTTGGCGACTCGAACGGCCACCTGTTCGGCCAGGGACCAGTCGACGAATACCTCGTTCACGGGGCGGTCGGGGACATCGGCGCGACGGGCGGGGGCCGGACGAAACCCGACCGGCGGTCAGCGCCTGGGATAGCGGGTGGACGAGACCTTCTGGAAATAGCCAACCAGGGTGGCCACGGTGAGGGCGAAAGCGCCGATGGCTAGCGGTACGGCTAGCCAGTAGTGCCAGATCACTCCTGCGAACACGTTCATGGGTGGGATCCTAGGGGGTCGGTCAGCGGGTGGGGCACGAGGCTCGGCCGGGCGCTGGGGGTCTGGACGAGCCCGCGCGGGGAATCGAACCCCGGACCTATTCATTACGAGTGAATCGCTCTTCCGACTGAGCTACACGGGCCGGGGCCGGCCCCGAGGGCCGGCCACCGAGGCAGCGTAACGGTCGGGGCCGGTGCACCGTCCCGGTGTGCCTCCCCAAGGGCGACCTCAGGTCCCCGGGCGCTCCAGGGGGGCCCAGGCCAGGAGCAGACGCTTCTCGCCCTTGGCGGCGAAACGCACGACCGCCTCGGCTCGGTCTCCCTCACCGTGCACCGACTCGACCACGCCGTCGCCCCAGGCCCGGTGGACCACATCGTCGCCAGGCTGCAGGCCCAACTCGTGGGCGCCGGTGGACGAGGGGCCCGACGCCGACTCAGAGGGCCCGCGGCCACCACCGAACACCGTGCCCGCCGGCTCGTCGTCCGGACGGTGGCGGGGAGGCGTCGGGTCGAACCAACCCCGGTCCGAGGCCGTGTCTCCTTCCCGACTGCCTCGACTGCCCCGGCTGCCCCACCCGCCATCCTGGCGGGTCGCCGTCCGGCTCTCCTCGGCGTCGACCATAAGGTCGTCGGGGATTTCGCTCAGGAACCGGCTGGGTGGGTTGTATTGGGTCTGGCCGTGCAGCATGCGGCTCCAGGCGTGGCTGAGGTGTAGTCGCTCCCGGGCCCGGGTGATGCCTACGTAGGCCAGGCGACGCTCCTCTTCCAACTCGTCCGGATCGCCGAGTGCCCGCTGGTGGGGGAAGACGCCGTCCTCCATTCCGACCACAAAGACCACCGGGTACTCCAACCCCTTGGCGGCGTGCATGGTCATGAGAACGACCTGGCCGACGTCGTCGTCCTCGCCGCCGTCAGGCAGATCGTCGGTGTCGGCTACCAGCCCGACCCGCTCAAGAAACTCATCCACGTCGGTGAACTCGGAGGCCACGCCGACCAGCTCGGCCAGGTTCTCCAACCGGCCTTCGGATTCAATGGTGTGTTCGGCCCGCAGCTCGTCGAGGTAGTTCGACCGGTCCAGCGCCCGTTCCAAGATGTTCCCCGGTCCGTCATCCAAGGTGGCGGCCAGGTCGTCCACCAGAGCTAGGAAGGAACGAATCCCTGCGGCCGCCCGTCCGGTGACGCCTGCTTCCTCAGCGGACCGCAGAGCCCCCATGAAGCCGACGTCGTTGGCCACCGCCCGGGCGTCCACCCTGGCTACTGAGGTGTCACCCACGCCTCGCCGTGGCACGTTCAACACCCGTCGTGCCGCTACCTCGTCGGCCGGGTTGGCGGCCAGCTTCAGGTAGGCCATGGCGTCGCGTACCTCTCGCCGGTCGTAAAACCGAGTGCCGCCTACCACCCGGTACGGCACGCCAAGCCGGACCAGCTGTTCCTCCACGGCCCGGCTCTGGGCGTTGGTGCGGTAGAAGATGGCAAGCTCCGACCAGGGACGGCCCTCAGCCCGGAGCGCCCGGAGGCGACCCGCCACCCACGCCGCCTCGTCCACCTCGTCATCCGCGCGGAAGCGGACGATGCGGTCGCCTGGACCGGCGGCCGTCCACAGTTCCTTGGGTTTACGGCCCGGGTTCTTCGTGATGACGGCGTTAGCGGCGTCGAGGATGGTCTGCGAGGACCGGTAGTTCTGGTCCAGGACCACCACGGTGGCATCCGGGAAGGTCCGCTCGAACTCCAAGATGTTGCGGATGTCGGCGCCCCGGAAACGGTAGATGGACTGGTCGCTGTCGCCCACCGCGCAGACGTTGCGGTGCCCGGCACCCAGCAGCATCACCAGGTCGTTCTGGACCCGGTTGGTGTCCTGGTACTCATCGACCAGCACGTGCTCGAACCGTTGCCGGTAGTGCTCCAGGACGTCGGGGTGCTCGCGGAGGAGTCGAACGGCGTTGTCCAGCAGGTCGTCGAAGTCCATGGCCCCAGCCTTACGGAGCCGGGTTTGGTACTCGGCAAACACCTCGCCTAGGTGGCGTTCATAGGGGCCGACGGCTTGCTCGGCGTAGGTGGTCGCTGACCGGCCCTCGTTCTTGGCCGTCGAGATAGCAGCGTGGATGGCCCGAGACGGAAACCGCTTGGTATCTAGGTTCAGGTCACGAACCACGTGACTGGTGAGGCGTACAGCGTCGCCCTGGTCGTAGATGCTGAACCTGGACGGGTATCCGAGTTGCTCGGCGTCCCGGCGCAGGATCCGCACGCAGGCCGAGTGAAAGGTCGAGACCCACATCCGGTGGGCCACCGGACCCACCAGGGCGGCCACCCGCTCCTTCATCTCTCCGGCCGCCTTGTTGGTGAAGGTGATGGCCAGCAGTGCAAACGGTGACACCCCTCGCTCCCCTACCAAGTGGGCGATGCGTCGGGTCAGGACCCGGGTCTTTCCCGAGCCGGCCCCGGCCACCACCAGTAGGGGACCCATCGGGTGGGTGACGGCGTCCAGTTGGGCTGGGTTCAGGCCTTCGGACAACCCCTCCACCGGACGGGGACTCACCCCGTTGGGAACCGGATCCGGGTCGAAGGGAGCCATCGGGCGCACCCTACCGGTGGTCGGCGACGGGCTCCGGGGTGCCTTCGGGGCGGTACTCCGGTGTGGCATAGGGTGGCCCGCCATGACCCGAACGTTTCGCTTCAGCGTCCAGGCCTCGGCTCCGCGGCCGGCCGCCGAGTGGCGGGAGATCGGCCGCCGGGCCGAGGATCTCGGCTACTCGGCCCTCTCGGTCTCGGACCATCTGGACGCCGAGATGGCGCCGCTGATCGCCCTGGCCGTCACCGCCGAGGCCACCCGCGACCTACGACTCACCACCTTGGTGCTGGGCAATGACTTCAGGCATCCGCTCTTTCTGGCTAAGCAGGCGGCGACGCTGGACCTGCTGTCCGACGGGCGCCTGGAGCTGGGCCTCGGGGCTGGCTGGAAGACCACCGACTATGACCAGTCGGGGATTCCTCTGGACCGGCCTGGGGTGCGCATCGCTCGGTTAGCCGAAGCGGTGAAGCTTCTGAAGCACTGCTTCGGAGAGGGCCCGTTTGACTTCGAGGGCGAGCACTACACCGTGCGGGGCTACGACGGGCAGCCCACCTGTATCCAGTCCCCCCACCCGCCGTTCCTGCTAGCTGGTGGCGGGCGGCGCATGCTGAGCCTTGCGGCCCGGGAGGCCGACATCGTCGGGCTGAACGCCAATATGGCGGCTGGGGTGATCGACCAGCGTGCCGGGGCCACGGCCACCGTTGAGGCCACCGACGAGAAGCTGGGCTGGATCCGCGAGGCGGCCGGCGACCGGTTGGACGACATCGAGCTCCAGACCCGGGTGCACATGGCCCAGATCACTGACGATCCGGTGGGCCTGGCCGAGCTCATGGCCCCCGCCCTGGGCCTAGACGCCGAGGCGGCCTTGGCCTCCCCGCACGTTCTGGTCGGTTCGACAGGGCAGTGCGTGGAAACCCTGCTGGCCTGGCGGGAACGTTGGGGCCTGACCTACATCGGCCTCAACGAGGACGCCATGGTGGAATTCGCCCCCGTGGTGGAGGCCCTGGCCGGGGTCTGAGCCCCACTGGCCCTGGCGGCACCGTGCCACCCACCGGCTACCAGAGCTCGTCGACGTAGCGGTCGGTTCCGACCTCGGTCCGGAGGAACGGCGCCGCGGAGGTGACCCGGCCTACCCCGGAGGCCTCCAGACGGGCCGCATAGTCCACGAACCGGTCCCAGCAGGCCTGGGGGGCCCCCTCCAGGAAGAACACCTGCATGGTGGCGTCTGGACCGGGGGGTGGTGAGCCGAGATCCATGGGGGCGTTGCTGGTCATTCCATCGCGGGGCACAGCCGTCCACTGGGCACACGAGGCCACCGGCCCGTCGGTGAACAGCGGCGGTAGGCCCTCGTTGTCCAGCCAGGCGTCAAGGTCGACGGGGTCCGCGCCCCCGGTCGGCTCCACGACCACTGAGACGATCCCTGCGTAGTGGTGGTCCAGCGCCAGGTCCACCGGTACCGGGTCCTTGTCCCGGTATCGGTTTGAACGGTGCCGGTACAGGACCGTGTGGGCGTGGCGACGCTCCTGGAATCCCCGGCCCGCCGTGTACAGCCTCACCACCTGGTCGGCCCCCCAAGCGAAGTGGTCGTCGTGGTGTCCGTCTTCCACCCAGTAGATAGCCACATAGGAACCCCGGTCGACCGGATCGCTGATCGAGTTTCCCTTAGCCGGGAACCGCAGGTCCTTGAGTTCCCGGGTCGCCACCCAGCGGCTCCCGGCAAAACACCACGGACCGGTCATGCAGCCGCCGTAGAAGTGGTCCCGCTCGTACCACCGGTTGTAGGCCACCTCGTGGCCCGGCTCGGGGTCGACCAGCGTGTAGAGCATGCTGCCGGCCCGGACCGGATGGCCGGGGTTCAGGTCGTCGGACGGTGCCACGGGGCCTCCTACGGGTGGTCGGACTTCCCCAGCGTGGAGCCGGCCCCGGTCCGGTGCAAACCGGCCGACCGGGCTGCTCAGCGGGGTTCGATGAGAATGGAGGCGGTGGCCCGGCCTACCCGACCACCCAGGTCGTAGAGGACGGCGTCGGACAGGCCGATGCCGTCCCCGTTGTTCTTGTGGAGGCCGCGGAGGCCGACCCAGTCGCCCACCGGGTCCCGGAAGGCGGAAACCGTCAGGTCGGCGTTGACGGTGATCCAGGCGTCCGGTTTGAGGTACTGGGCGGCCATGGACGCCATGTCGGCGATGGCGGCGAGGCGGACGAATGGGCTGGTCGGGTGGCCCTCGACCATCTCGTTGTGCAGGCGGAGCCACAGCAGGCCTGGGGCACCGCTCCGGTATGCCCCCTCCTGGCGCAGCTCAACGGCCCGGAGGAACGCGGGGACGCCGACACCGACCATCGATAATTCGACCGGTTCGTCGGGCATTGGGTGCGGGTCGTCCTCAGCGTGGGCCGTGCGGACCGGGTCCACTGGGTTCGGGGTATCGCCCACCCGCATCCGCAGCGTGGTCGACCGGGCCACCTCTACCTCGTCGGCGTAGAGCGACGCTCGGACTACCTGGATGCGTCGCCCGGCCCGCAGCACCTCGACCTCGGGCCGAATCGGGTCCAGCGGGACCCCTCGCATCAGGTCGACGGTGTGGCGGCAAGTGCGCATGGGTTCCGCGGTGGGCACCGATTCAGCCAGATGGGCCAGAACGCCGGAGACCGTTCCTCCGTGTTGGACCGACGGGTCCCACGGTCCGCCAGCCAAGGGCCCGGGAACCAGCAGGCCGTCGCGTTCGGTGAAGAACGGTTCGGTTTCGAAAAGCGGCGGGCTGATGGGTGCGCTCACCCGGGGATCATGCCGTCCGACCGAGCAGCGATAGGAGTCGGACGCCGGCTAACGCCCCTTCGGGGGGCAGGACCGGTGAGCCGAACAAGTCCGCCATGGCGTCAGATCCAGCCAACGGAAGCCAGAAGTCCAGGCACCGCTCGGCCAGCGACTCGGGCAGTTCGGCGTCGCAACCGCACGCCCGCGCCAGGTCCCAGCCGTGGGCCAGGTTCTCGGTGACCCGGAACCCGACGACCACCCCACCCGGTAGGTCACCCAGGGAGTGGGGATGGAGGGCGTCGAGCACGCCGTCGGCCGAGGCGGCGTTCAGAGCAGCTAGGGCCGTACCCCGCCAGGCGGCCATCGGATCCAATCCCAGGATGGAGGGGTCCACCTCGGTGTCCCACGACCCACCCTCCCGGAGCAACCGGGCGACCAGGGCCTCACCGGTGACTACGTGGGCGACGAGCGTTTGAACGTCCCAGTCGTCACACGGTGTAGGTCGGTCCCAGTCCGATCCGGTGACCGCAGACAGGCGCTCCCCGAAAAAGGCGCAGGCCGAGGAATAGGCGGCCAGGGTGTCAGAGTGCTCGCCGTCCGACAGGCCGGCGGCGTTTACTCCCACTCGATGGTGCCCGGAGGCTTCGAGGTGATGTCGTAGGCCACCCGGTTCACACCCTCCACCTCGTTGATGATCCTGCTGGACATCCGCTCCAGCAGGTCGTACGGGAGGCGGGCCCAGTCGGCGGTCATGGCGTCTTCGCTGGTGACGGCCCGGATGACAACCGGTCGGGCGTACGTGCGCTCATCGCCCATGACGCCCACTGATCGGATGTCGGGCAGCACGGCGAAGGCTTGCCAGATCTCTCTCTCCAGGCCAGCTGCCCTCAGTTCCTGACGCACGATCAGGTCGGCAGCCTGAAGAACAGCCACCGTGTAGGGCGTGACCTCGCCGATGATGCGGACTCCCAACCCGGGGCCGGGGAACGGTTGGCGCCAGACGATCTCGTCGGGCAGGCCCAACTCAGAACCCACGGCTCGCACCTCGTCCTTGAACAGGTTGCGGAGGGGTTCGACCAGATCGAACTCCATGTCCTCGGGCAGTCCCCCCACATTGTGGTGACTCTTGATCTTGGCCGCGTCCTTGGTGCCCGACTCGATTACGTCCGGATAAAGCGTTCCCTGGACTAGGAAGCGAGCATCGGTGATACCACCCGAGGCGTCCTCGAAGATCCGGATGAACAATTCGCCGATGGCCTTGCGCTTGTCCTCCGGATCGATGACCCCCGCCAACCGCTCGAAGAAGCGCTCGGCGGCCCGGACGTGGATCAGCTCAATACCCTGCGTCTTCTGGAAGGTCTCAACGACCTGCTCGCCCTCCCCAGCCCGCATCAGGCCGGTGTCCACGAAGACACAGGTCAGTTTGGAACCGATGGCCTTGTGCACCAGGGCGGCGGCTACCGCTGAGTCGACCCCGCCGGACAGCCCGCAGATGGCCCGGCCGTCGCCCACCTGCTCGCGGATGGCGGCCACCGCGGAGTCGATAACGGAGGTCATGGTCCAGTCGCCGGCGCACCCGCACACGTCGTGCACGAACCGGCCAAGAAGGTCCTGGCCGCACGGCGTGTGGTGCACCTCGGGGTGGAACTGGACGGCATACAGGCCGTCCTCCGAAGCCTCGAAGGCGGCTACCGGGGCCTCAGGCGATGACGCGGTCACCGTGGCGCCCGGTGGGGGCTCGGTGATCGCGTCAAAGTGGCTCATCCAGACCGGGTGGGCGCCCGCTCCCGCGTCAGCTAGCAGGCGGCCCGGCTCGGCCACCGTCAGGTCGGTGCGCCCGTACTCGCCCCGCTCGTTGGGCCCTACGGTCCCGCCCCTCTGGTGGGCGATGAGCTGGGCGCCGTAGCAGATGCCCAGGATGGGCACCCCGAGGTCGTACACACCAGGGTCGATCCGGGGGGCTCCGTCCACGTGCACCGAGGCCGGTCCGCCGGAGAAGATGATGCCGCTGGGCCGACGCTCGGCGAACTCAGCAGACGTGAGGTCACGGGGAACGATCTCGCTGTAGACGTTCGCCTCGCGTACCCGCCGGGCGATGAGCTGGGCGTACTGGGCCCCGAAGTCGACGACCAGAATGCGGTCGGTGGCGCGGGCGCTCCCACCCGTGGTGTCAGCCATTGGAGAGGTGCGGGGGGGCTAATGCCCCATCCCCACGCCCTGGGACTTCTGCAAAGACTTGCCCTCGGTCTGGAGAGCAGGCGCCACCATGACCTCGGCCTTCTGGAATTCCTTGACGTCCACGTAGCCGCAGGTGGCCATGGAGGTCCGGAGCCCGCCGAATAGGTTCAGCTTGCCGTCGTTCTCGTTGGCCGGACCGAGGAGGATTTCCTCCAGAGTGCCTCGGGTCGCCGTCTGGACCCGGGCGCCTCGGGGCAGCGTCGGGTGGAAGGTGGCCATACCCCAGTGGTAGCCCCGGCCGGGGGCCTCGGCGGCAGCGGCCAACGGCGAGCCGATCATCACGGCGTCGGCACCGCACACGATGGCTTTGGAAATATCGCCCCCAGTGGCCATGCCGCCGTCGGCGATGACGTGGCAGTACACACCGGTCTCATCCAGGTGGCGCATGCGGGCCGCCCGCACGTCGGCGATAGCCGTGGCCTGCGGCACACCTAGGCCCAGGACACCACGCGTGGTGCAAGCGTGGCCGGGACCCACCCCCACTAGGACACCGGCAGCACCAGTACGCATCAGGTGGAGGGCCGCCTTGTTGGTGGCACAGCCGCCCACGATGACCGGAATGTCCAGTTGGCGGATGAAGGTCTTGAGGTTGAGTGGTTCGACGACAGTCGACACGTGCTCGGCCGAGACCACAGTGCCCTGTATGACCAGCATGTCCAACTCACCGGCCAGGATGTCGTCCAGCAGGGCACTGGTGCGCTGCGGGGTGACCGAGGCGCAGGAGACCACGCCAGCGGCTTTGATCTCGCGGATTCGCTCGGTGACCAGGCCGGGGATGATGGGCTGCTGGTAGAGCTCCTGCATCCGCTTGGTGGCCTTCTCAACCGGCTGCTCAGCGATCTCGGCCAGAGTCGAGTCGGCATCCTCGTAGCGGGTCCAGAGACCCTCAAGGTTGAGTACCCCCACGCCACCCAGGCGACCGACCTCGATGGCGGTGGCCGGACTGACCACGCCGTCCATGGCCGATGCCATCAGAGGCAACTCGAAGCGGTAAGCGTCGATCTGCCAGCTGATGTCGACGTCCTCGGGGTCCCGGGTGCGCCGGCTGGGGACAATGGCGATGTCGTCGAATCCGTAGGCGCGTCGTCCGCTCTTGCCCAGCCCGATCTCGATCTCGGCCATGGTCACTCCCCGCCGACTGAAGCCGGCTCCGTCCGGTCGGGTCTCAGCGGTGGCCCCCGGAAAGGGTCGATTCTAGCCACGCGTGTCAAATCATCGCGGCGCGTCTGACCTGTGGTTTCGGGGTCCAAAAGGGAGCCACCCGAGGAGGAGGTCCAGGGTTTCGGTCGCGGTCAGGCCAGCTCGTCGAGAAGGTCAGCCAGGCGTTCCACATGGGCTGTCGTGGTCCACGTGCCACCTACGGCGACCCGCAGGACGTAGCGGTCGCTGAGGAGGGTGTGGGTGAGGAAGGCCTCACCAGTGGCGTTCACGGCTTCTAGGAGGCGCTTGGAGGCCTCGTCACCGTCCACGTGGCGGAAGCACACCAGGCCGAGGGAGGGAGGGGCGGCGTGCACAAGGCCCGGGTGGGCCGCCACCCGGTCAGCCAGTATCCCGGCGGCAGCCACGTGGGTCCGGATGTGGGCCTGGAGGCCTTCCACCCCGTAGGACCGCATCACGAACCAGAGCTTCAAGGCCCGGAACCGGCGCCCCAACGGGATCTGCCAGTCCCGGTAGTCGATGACCTGGCCCGATTCGCTGGCCTCGTTGCGTAGGTACTCGGGGACGATGGACAGGGCGCTGACCAGCGGCGCGGCATCGGCTACGTAGAAGGCGGAGCAGTCGAAGTTGGTGAGTAGCCACTTGTGTGGGTTGAAAAGGTAGCTGTCGACGCGGTCCAGCCCGTCTAGGAGGTGGCGGTGTTCTGGGCAGACAGTGGCTGAGCCGGCCCAGGCGGCATCCACGTGGACCCATGCCCCCACCTCGGCGGCCACTTCGGCAATTCGGGACACCGGGTCCACCGCCCCCGACGAGGTGGTGCCCACGGTGGCCACCACTAGGCAGGGCACCAGGCCGTTGGCCACATCAGTGGCCACCAGGGCGGCCAGGGCCTCGGCGTCCATGGCGTAGGTGTCGTCGACCGGCACGGCCCGCAGCTGGTCGCGGGCGAAGCCGGCCACCAGAACGTCCTTCTCTATCGAGGAGTGGGCCTGGACCGAGGTATAGACCCGCAGGTCAGGAAGGACAGCGGCACCACCACTGCGGTCTCGAGCGGCCACCACCGCGCACAACGAGGCCGACGAAGCCGTGTCCTGAATGACGCCACCGCCCGGGCCGTCGGACCGGAACCGGTCGGGTAGTCCACAGGCCTCGGCCAGCCAGTCCAGGACATGGGTCTCCAGCTCGGTGCAGGCCGGGCTGGTCGACCAGAGCATCCCGTTCGCGCCCAGGCCAGCCGACAGGAACTCTCCGAGCACGGCAGGGGGCGAGGAGTTAGCCGGGAAGAAGCCGTAGAACCCCGGGTGCTGCCACTGGGTGATCGCCGGGGCGATGAGGCGGTCCACGTCATCTAGCAGTGCCGTGTACGGCTCCCCCTCCAGCGGAGGTGACGCCGGCAACGAAGCCCGGACGTCGCCCGGAGCCACCGGAGGGACGATGGGCCGATCACCGATATCGGCCAGGAAGTCTGCGATCCAGTCGACGGTGGCCCGGCCAGCGGCCCTGAATGCCTCCGGGGTCATGTGGTCCGGTCCGGTCGGTAGTTCAGGCATCGTCGGCACGATAGCCACCGTGATGATCGGTCTCATCCTCAACACCCAGCGCCAGAGCCAGCAATTGGCGCAGCATGGCCGCTGTGGCCCCCCACACGGTGTCGCCCTCCAGTTCGAAGAACGTGATGGACCATGGCCCCTCGGCCCTCGGCCAGAGCTCCTCCCGGTAGACCTCATCACGTACCAACTCCGACAGGGCCACTATGCGCACCGCCTCTACTTCGTCGGGATTGGGTTCCAGCTCGGGGGACCCGCTGAGCACAGCCACGAACGGCTGGATAAGGCTCCCGCTTCCCACGGTCACGACGGGGTCCAGCCGCCCCAGAAGGCGGGGTAGCGACGGGTCCAGGTCGATCTCCTCCTTGGCCTCCCGGAGGGCGGTGGCCCACAGGTCAGCGTCGTCCGGATCGTGGCGACCACCGGGAAAGCTCACCTCGTGAGTGTGGGAGGCCAGCCGCGGCGACCGGCGGGTCAACACCACGTGCGGTCCGGTCCCCTCCGGATCATCGAACAGGGCCACCAGCACGCCGGCCTCCCACTCCCTCCCGGTGGGGGTTCCCCGAATACCGGTCGGCCGCCGGCCGTCAAATACCTCCTGCAGGCCGTCCAGGCTTAGGGTGCGGTCGTCTAGACCGGCCCACGGTGGTGGCGCTCCGAGCCTCCACCCTTCGGGTCGGGGGATCTCCTGCGGACCTCCCCGGCCTGGCAGAGGGCCGGGGGGCCGTGCCGCTGTCACCCGGAGGCCAGGTCGGCCAGAAGACGCTCCAGACCCCCATCCCGGAGCCCCTCAGCTACCTCCAGGGGGATGGTCCTACCGCGCTCCCATCCGTCCCACAGGACGACCAGCGGGGCGACCCGGTCGGCGTGCGGACCGTCGGCTGCCCCAGCCAGGACCTCGGGCATACGCCCCGTCTTGAGGTTGGCCAGCATTCGGCCGACCAACGTCTCGCCCCGGACCCACTCATCGAACTGACCAGCCAGCTTCACCGGGTCGGGAGCGGGGCGTTCGTCCATCACGTTGTCAACCTACCGGTCGCCTCCCACCTAGCCCGCTGTGGGAAGACGGGCCCAAAACACCGGAAGCCGGGCCTAAAGGCCCGGCTTCCGACAACGATCCGCGGGGATCGCTACATCATGCCGCCCATGCCGCCCATCGGGTCCATGCCGCCTCCCGGTGGCATGGCCGGCTCGGGCTCGGGCTTATCGGCCACCAGAGCCTCCGTGGTCAACAGCAGGGCTGCAATGGACGCTGCGTTCTGCAGTGCTGCACGGGTCACCTTGGCGGGATCAATGACACCGGCGTTAACCAAGTCTTCCAGCTCTCCGGTCATGGCATTGAGGCCAGTCGTCCCTGAGGCCGCCTCGACCTCGCGGACCATGACCGCGCCCTCAAGGCCGGCGTTGTCGGCGATGAGCCGGGTCGGGGCCTCCAAGGCGGCGTGGACGATGCGGGCTCCGGTCTCCTGATCGCCATCCAGACCACCGATAGCGTCAGACACAGCGGCACGCGACCGGAGCAGGGCGGTGCCACCACCGGCCACAACACCCTCCTCGATGGCGGCCCGCGTCGCTGAGAGGGCGTCCTCGATACGGTGCTTTTTCTCCTTCAGCTCCACCTCGGTAGCCGCGCCCACCTGAACGACGGCCACGCCGCCAGCCAGTTTGGCCAAACGTTCCTGGAGCTTCTCGCGGTCCCAGTCGGAGTCGGTCTCGTCGATCTCTCGCTTGATCTGAGAGATACGGCCCTCAACGTCGCTCGACTCGCCGGCACCTTCCACGATGGTGGTCTCGTCCTTGGTAACCACAACCTTGCGGGCCGTACCCATCAGGTCGAGGCCCACGCCATCCAACTTGAGGCCTACCTCCTCGGCGACAACCTGTCCACCGGTGAGGGTGGCCATGTCCTGGAGCATCGCCTTACGGCGCTCGCCGAAGCCCGGGGCCTTGACGGCCACCGAGTTAAACGTGCCCCGGATCTTGTTCACTACCAGGGTGGCCAGCGCCTCGCCCTCCACGTCCTCAGCGATGATCAGCAGCGGGCGGCCCGACTGCATGACCTTCTCCAGCACGGGGAGCATGTCCTGGACGGAGCTGATCTTGCCCTGGTTGTACAGGATGTACGGCTCGTCGAGGACCGCCTCCTGGCGCTCCGGATCGGTCACGAAGTACGGCGACAGGTAGCCCTTGTCGAACTGCATGCCTTCGACGAACTCGAGGTCCATGCCGAACGTGTTGGACTCCTCAACAGTCACTACGCCGTCCTTGCCCACCTTGTCGATGGCGTCGGCGATTATCTGGCCGATCGTGGGGTCGGCGGCCGAGATGGCAGCCACGTTGGCGATCTGCTCTTTGGAGTCGTCCACCTGTACCGCTTGGTCGGCGATGGAGTCAACGGCGGCCAAAACGGCGGCCTCGATGCCCTTCTTGAGGCCCATCGGGTTGGCACCGGCGGCCACGTTGCGTAGTCCCTCGCGAACCAGCGCCTGGGCAAGCACGGTGGCCGTGGTGGTGCCGTCTCCCGCGATGTCGTTGGTCTTGGTCGCCACCTCCTTCACCAGCTGGGCGCCCATGTTCTCGAAGCCGTCCTCCAGCTCGATCTCACGGGCGATGGACACGCCGTCATTGGTGATGGTGGGGGCACCAAACTTTTTGTCCAGGACCACGTTGCGGCCCTTGGGACCGAGTGTGACCTTGACGGCGTCGGCCAGCTTGTTCACGCCGGCCTCGAGGCCGCGGCGGGCCTCCTCATCAAACTTCAGGATCTTGGCCATCGGGCGACTACTTGAGGATGCCGAGCACGTCGCGGGCATTGAGGATCAAAAGGTCCTCGCCACCGACAGTGATCTCGGTCCCGCCGTACTTGCTGTACACGACGGTGTCACCCTCGGCGACGTCCATCGGCACAAGCTCACCGGTCTGCTCGGAGCGACGGCCTGGGCCGACAGCCAGGACGTCGCCCTGCTGGGGCTTCTCCTGGGCCGTGTCCGGGATGACCAGGCCGCTGGCCGTGGTCGACTCGGAGTCGCTGGGGCGGACCACGATGCGGTCCTCAAGAGGTTGAAGGTTCATCGAACGCTTCCCTTTCGACGATGGCACCGGGCCGTCCGGCCCCGGATGCCTGTTGGCAGTCTCATTGGACGAGTGCCAACGATAGGGGTGCCGCCCGCCCGGGCCAACGTCCACGACCCCGGTTTTCGCTCTATGTAACAGGCGGGGCTGCCGATCAGGACAGCAGTGGCAAGCTCTGGTTGGGGTCGGCCCCGGTGTCCAAGGGACTGGGTCCGTCGGACCGGAACCGCCACCAGCCGGCAGCGGCCACCATGGCCGCGTTGTCGGTGCACATCGACCGGGACGGCAGAAAGGCCCGTACGCCAGTCCCGGTGCACATGTCCAGGAACCGCTCCCGGAGGAGGGAATTGGCCGCCACCCCGCCACCTAGGCAGGCCCCCCTCGCCCCAGTGGCCTCCACGGCCCACCGGGCCTTAGTCACTAGAGCGTCAACCACCGCCTCTTGGAATGAGGCTGCCACGTCGGCCGTCGGGGAGTCGGGGTCGTGGCGGACGTGGTTCACCACGGCGGTCTTCAGGCCGCTGAACGAGAAGGCGTAGCGCCGGTCGTCGGGCAGTGTGTCCGGGTTCTCCTGGACCATGGACCGCGGATAGTCAAAGGCTGAGCCGTCGCCCCCGGCGGCCAGGGCGTCGATCGCCGGACCACCGGGGTAGCCCAAGCCCAGGTACCGGGCCACCTTGTCGAATGCCTCGCCTGCCGCGTCGTCCAGTGTGGAACCCAGGAGCCGGTACCGGCCGTGGTCCTCCATCAGCACCAGCATGGTGTGCCCGCCGGAGACCAGCAGAACGACCAGCGGGAGTTCCAGGTCAGGCTCCTCCAGGAACGAGGCGTACAGGTGAGCCTCCAGGTGGTTCACGGACACGAACGGCACCCCCCACACCAGCGACAGGGCCTTAGCGGCACTCACCCCAACCAGCAGCGAGCCGATCAGCCCCGGCCCCGTGGTGGCGGCCACCACCTCCACGTCGGGACCCTCCACCCCCGCGGTGGCCAACGCCTCGGCCAACACCGGCACCAGTTCCTGGACGTGAGCCCGCCCGGCGATCTCGGGGACCACGCCCCCGAACCGAGCGTGCTGTTCGACCTGGCTGGACACCACCGAGGACCGGACTACAGCTGCCCGCTCCACGACGGCTACTGCCGTCTCGTCGCATGACGTCTCGATGCCCAGGACGACATCACCCATCGGTCGGACCTCCCCCAGCCCGGTTGATCGCCTCGTCCACCCGGTTCGAGAAGGCCGGGTCGGCGATGTCGTGGGCCCACATCACGAGAGCGTCCTCCCGGCCCCCAACCGCCGAGTCGGTGTAGTACCCCTTTCGAATCCCCGCCGGAGCGAACCCGAACCGCTGGTACAGCCCGATGGCCGGCTCGTTGGACACTCGGACCTCTAGCGTCAGGGCAGACAGACCACGGACGAGGGCATCTCGGCACAAGGCGGCCATCAGGACGGTGCCGATCCCCGACCGCTTCCGGTCGGGGTCCACGGTCACTGAGATGACGTGCCCCTCGTCAACCACGACCAGTAGGGCGGCGTGGCCGACCAGCTGACCGTCCACCTCAGCCACTAGGTTGGTGCGGGTCGTCGGGTTGGCCAGTTGGCTGCGTAAGAACTTCGACGACCAGGTGTTCGGATGGACCCGGGCATCTAGGGCCAGCACGGCGTCAACGTCGCTGTCGACCAGCGGTCGGAGGTCCACGGGGACGCGAGACAGAGCCACGGCGGTCACGCCCCGCCCTCGCGAGTCGCCCAGTTGATCTGGGCGTCCGGCTGGCGCAGGTATATCGGCTCCAGCTCCCAGGGCTGGACGAACTCCTCCCGCATGGCCCGGGCATGGGCCAACTGCACGAGGGACCGGGCACTGGGATTAGCCAGGCCCTGCTCGGCCATCTCCATGGCCCGGAGCCCGGTGAACCGTTCGGCGTGGCGTAGGGCGCCATCACCCAGCAGAAGGGTCGGCTCGTCGAGGGCTTCCAACTCGGCCGAAAGCTCGTCCGGTGTGCCCACGTCGGCCTCTCGAATCCGCTGAATGCCACCGGGAACCCTGCGGAACAGGGCGGTGAACAGCTCACCTCGCCGGGCATCAAGGGCTGGCACGATGAGGCGCGTCGTCCAACGGGCCGGGAAGGCCATCAGGTCGAGGCTGGGTACCGGGATCATGGGCACTCCTAGGGCGTAGGCCAGAGCCACCGCCGTGGCGATGCCCACCCGCAACCCCGTGAACAGCCCCGGTCCGACGTCCACGGCCACCGCCCCGACCTCGGACAACTCGATTCCGGCCTGGCGGCGGACGAACTCGATCTGGGGGGCTAGGGCCTCAGCGTGGCGTCGACCCCGCCCGGAATGGGCCGAGGCCAGCACCCCCTCGTGGCCACCCACGGCGCATCCCACCTGGGCACCGGCGCTCTCGATCCCAAGGATCAGCACGGCCCACCTCCCACCCCAAGCCCCTGCAGGGCAACTTCGCGATCGGCCCACTCCGGGCCCGAGGTCCGAAACTCCAGAAGGCGATCGTCCGGTCCGTCGCCCAACCGGAAGCGAACCTCCAAGTAGCCCCCCGGCAGTACGGCGGCAATGGCGTCTCCCCATTCCACGAGGGTTACCGCCCGGTCGTCGACCAGCTCGGGTAGGCCGAGGTCGCGTACCTCCTCGATGCGGGCCAAGCGGTAGACGTCCAGATGGTGGACGGTCAGGTTGTCGCCCTCGTAGCGATTGGCCAGGGTGAAGGTGGGCGACGTGATGGGGGCCGTCACGCCCAGCGCCCGGCCCAGTCCCTGAGTGAAGGCCGTCTTGCCGGCACCCAGGTCGCCACACAGCACGATCAGGTCACCGGCCCGAACCAAGGCGGCCAGCCGGGCGGCCACGGTCTGGGTCTCGTCAGCCGACGCCGTGGGAACGGTGGCCACCGCCTGGCCGAGGGTCACCGGTCCCCCATAAGGACCTTGGCCCGGACTAGGTCGGCCCGCATCCGGGCCAGGACGTCCGCACCGCCCCGCAGGGCGGCCGCCGGGTGGAAGGTGGGAACCAGGTGGCGTTCCGGGTCACCGAAGCGGTAACTACGACCCCGGAGCTTCGTAATGCCTACATCGGTCTCTAGGAGGAGCTTTGACGAGAAGTTGCCCAAGGTCACGATGACCGTCGGGTCGACGAGCGCTAGCTGCTGCTCCAGGTAGGGGCGGCAGGCGGCGATCTCGTCCGGCCGCGGGTCCCGGTTCTCGGGTGGGCGGCACTTCACCACATTTGTGATGTAGCAGTCGGTCCGGTCGATACCCAACTCCTCGGCCAGCAGGCGGTCCAACAACTGGCCCGACCGACCAACGAAGGGCACCCCCTGCTCGTCCTCCCGGGCTCCCGGACCCTCACCCACGAACATCAGGTCCGCCGCGGACGAGCCGGCTCCAAACACCACGGTGGTCCGGCCGACGGCCAGGCCACAGGACGTACAGGTGGAAGCCTCTTCGGCGAGGACTTTGAGGGCGGTTGCCACCTCGGCAGGTTACCGACGAGCCCCCGTTCCGACGGCCGAGACAGGCCCGGCGGCCCTGTCAGCAGGCGATGAGGGCGGCCCGTTCCACAGCGGCCATTGCCAGGATCCGCAGGACGTTGACCAGGAACCTCGTGGTCCAGGACGTTAGTGCGAGGCTCTCGGTAGCCCGCCGGCTGCCTACGCCTCCAGTCGATCGTCGTAGTCGACCACCACCGTCCGCACGTCGAAACGCCGGATGTCCTCGTCCAGTCCGGTCATCTGGTCCCGCCAGTTGTCCAGGTCAGTCAGTACCTCGCGCAGCCGGTCGGTGAGCCCACCGTCGGGGTACAGGGCCACCCCGGCCCAGTCCCCCACCAGCTCCGGATAGCTCAGGCGGTCGGGGAGGACCGGAACACACCCGGCGGCCAGGGCTTCCACCACGGCGACACCGAAGAACTCGTGGTGCGCAGCGCTCACCACAACGTCACTGCGCCCCAGGAGGTCCACGTAGTCAGGACGGTCCAGGAAGCCGAACTGCACCACCCGGTCGCCCAGGTGGTCCTGGGCCTCGGTGAACTCCCGGGGGTCCACCCGCTCATTTTCCCCGGCCACGGCTACAGCGAAGGGCACCCCCTCTTCGGCCAGCCGACCCAGGGAGTTAAAAACTGCTGTGGGATTCTTGTCGTGGTCCCACCGCTGGTTCCACAACACGAGAGGAACCCCGGACGCGTGAACACCGACCGTCCGCCGCGACACATCGGCCAGTTCCACACCAACCGGCACGACGTAGCACGACCCGGCCACGCCGGGGAGGAAGGCAGCGTGAGTTAGGTCAGGTGCCCGGTCCAGCAGAGCCGGGAGGGCTGCCAGCAGGCCGTCTCGCTGGAAGGCGGAGTTGAACCACACCTGGTCAGCGGCGGCCATGCCGCGCCAGTTCACAAGGGGGAACTCGTCGTCAGCCCGCTGGTTGGGACTGAGGGGATGGAGCAGCTGGTTTTCGTGGAGGTACAGCACGACCGGGGGATCGCCGAGGAACCGCCGAGTTAGCCCCAGCCAGCCGGCCAGATCGACCATGCCCGACACCAGCACCACGTCCGGCGCCCCGTGCACGGCCACCGCCTCCCGAGTGGCCTCGGCCAGGGTCAACGCGGCGCCCCGCATCCGCCAACGCCAGAACGCTCCCGGATGGGACACGGGGACCACCTCGTGGCGGCTGTGCCGGACCAAGCCGTTGGCCCACGCGCCGTGGGAACCGCCGTGGAACGGCTCAACTAGTAGGACCCGGGCCACGATGAACCGCCCGCTATAGGTAGCGCCGGGGAGGTCGGGCACTCAGCGAGCAGAGGACCTCCCACGGGATCAGTCCAATGGCCTCGCCGACCTCGGCAGCACCGATCATCTCGTCGCCCTGCGCGCCGAGCAGGATTACCTCGTCGCCCAGGGCCACGGTGTCGTCGACCTCCACCATCAGGGCATCCATCGACACGACGCCCCGGAGCGGCCGTCGGCGACCCCCGACCAGTGCCTCACCAACCAAACCCCAGCGGCGAGGAAGGCCGTCGGCATAGCCCATGGGCACGGTTGCTAGCCGCGTCTCGTCCCCGCTTACCCATTGGTGCCCGTAGCCCACGCCCTCCCCGGCGTCCACCGTCTGCAGGTGGGTCACCTGGCTGCGGATGGCCATGGCCTGGCGCAACCCGAGCGGGGCGCAGTGGGGGCGGACCTCCGTGGAGGGCTCCACCCCGTAGACGCCGATACCAACCCGCACCAGGTTCCGTCGGGTGTCCGGGCGGCTGACCGTGGCCGCTGTGTTAGCCATGTGCACGATCGCCGGTCGGATCCCAGCCGACGCTAGGTCGTCCAGAGCAAGGTCGAAGCGCCGAACCTGCCGGTCGGTGAACGGGTCGTCGGGGACGTCGGCCACCGAGCAGTGGGTGAACACCCCTTCCAGGCCAAGGCCCAGGTCCTGGACCAGCCGGGCGGTGGTCAACGCCTCGGCGGGTCGGACCCCCACCCGATGCATGCCAGTGTCGACCTTGAGGTGGACCGGTGCCCCGGGATCGGCCACCGCGGCGAAGGCCTTGATCCCAGCCTCCGTGTAGACGGTGGGTCGAACCCCACCCAGCATCACCACCTCGGCCATCTCTTCCTGTCGTGGCTCGGACAGCAACAGGATCGGGGCATCGAGCCCGCCGCCCCGCAGGGCGGCTGCCTCTTCCACCAGAGCTACAGCCAACCAAGTGGCACCAGCCCCGAGGGCCGCCTGGGCCACCGGCAGGGCACCATGGCCGTAGCCGTCGGCCTTGACCACCGCGCACATCTCGGCCGGGGCTACTAGGTCGCGGAAGACAGCCACGTTGTAGGCCACCGCCTCAAGGTCCACCGTGACCCAGGTAGGGCGCATCAGGCCACCGTTTGTCCGGAACCGTCCACGCCCAAAGCCACCAGAACGTCGACCAGCCTCGCTGATAGGTCCCCGGCCACTACCCCGGTGGCTGGGAGGCCGTCCAGGAGGCGTCCGTGGACGTGGGCAGCGGCAGCAGCGGCCTCTAGGGCACCAGCCCCCCGGGCCAGGAACGCTCCCAGGATGCCAGCCAGCACGTCACCGGATCCTGCGGTGGCCAGGCGGCGGTCACCCGCTGCGGCCAGCAGGACTCGTCCGTCTGGGTGGGCCACCACGGTGGTCGGACCTTTGAGCAGAACCACTGAACCCGTCCGTCCGGCCAGGCTGCGGACGGCCCCTATCCGGTCGGAACCCGGAGACTGCTCGGCCAGGCGTTCGAACTCGCCGTCGTGTGGGGTGAGGACGGCCTGGGGACCTGGTCGGATCGTCGTGCCGGCTAGGGCGGTTAGGGCATCACCGTCCACGACCAGCGGACGGTTCACCCCGTCCACCAGACGCCGGACCCCCTCCGCCACCTCCTCGGAGGTCCCCAGCCCGGGACCCACCACCAGGGCGGCAAAGCGCTCTAGGTCCGCATGGTCTGGGCCCGGAACGCTGTCGACCGGGTAGCGAACCACCTCTACGGGGGCCTCGGCCTCACCCCACCCCGGGGTCGACAGGCGTACGTATCCGGCGCCCGCCCGTTGCGCGGCCTCGGCAGCTAGTGCGGCTGCCCCCTCCATTCCCACCGACCCGGCCACGACCCAGCAGGCGTTCGCCCACTTGTGGGTGTCGTCCGGCCGGTTGGGCACTAAACGGGCTACGTCGTCGTCGTCTACCAGGTGGGTCCGGGCCGACGAGGTGTCCAGGCCGATGTCGGCCACCTCCACCCGTCCAGCCAACCCCGGCCCGTCGGCAAACAGCAGGCCTGGTTTCAGGGCGGTGAAGGTGACGGTGCGCTGGGCCGACGTCGGTGCGCCCCGGGCCTCACCGGTCAGGCCGTCCACCCCTGACGGGAGATCTACGGCTAGCACCGGAGCGTCGGTAGCCGGCGCTTCGTAGGACCGGCCCAGGCCGGTGCCGTAGGCGGCATCCACCACCAGATCGGCCACCGGTAAGCGACCGGGGGCATCAGCAGCGTCGACCACCGTGGTACGTACCCCCCGTCGCTCTAGGCGGGCCGCCGCTACCCGACCGTCGGCGCCGTTGGAACCCTTGCCGGCCACCACCACCACGCGTCGCCCGTACGCCCCACCCATCAGATTCAGCGCGGCCCGGGCGACGGCGGCCCCGGCCCGGTCCACTAGGACCTCTGCCGATTCGGACGCCGCGGCGTCCGCGACCGCCATCTCGTCTGGTGTTAGGACGGGGATCAACGGAAGGCCCGGATCGGCCGGTGTCCGCCGGTCACAGCGCCACGACGGTGGCCTGGGCCAGCCGGTCACTGTGGCTCAGGGTGACCAGCCACCGCGTCACCCCGGCCCGTCGGGCCACCTCCAGCGCCTTACCGTGCAAAACCAGCGAGGGAGGGCCCAGGTCATCCCGCACTACCTCAATGTCGTACATGGCCATACCCCCCAGCCCCAGTCCCAGGGCCTTCAGCGCGGCCTCCTTGGCAGCGAAGCGGACCGCGTAGCGGCCCGCTGGGTCTACGTGGGCGTCAGCCCGGGCCCGCTCGTCGGGCCGAAACAGGCGATCGCGCAACGAAGGGGTTCGCTCCAACGACCGTCGGAAGCGGTCCACGTCCACCAGGTCCACCCCGATCCCGATCACCGTGCCCCCTCCTGGCGGCTCAGCCGCGGAGCCGATCGGCGATGGCTAGCACCGGATCGATCAGCAGGTCGTCGACGGGTAGGGAGGCCAGCAGGTCATCCCGTAGTTCCGGTTCCGTCTCGCACACAACGTCGCGCACGGCGCCGTAGCGATTGTCGTAGCCCTGGAGCACCCCGCGGAGGACTTCGGGGTCCAGGCGGTCGCGCAGCGACACGTGGAGAAGTGTCAGGCCGACTGTCTCTCGGTCCTTTACCTCGGGGACCAGGACGATGGTCCGGTCGTCGCGGGCGCCCCGGGTCACCAGGACGTCACGCTCCCGGGCCACACGGTGCTTGGTTCCCCGCAGCGCTGGGTCCCGGTCGGTCCGCGACGGGATCCCAGTGGACACACCTCCCCGGTCGACAATGGCCAACGTAGGCGCCGGACCATCCAATCCGTCCACCCGGTACCGGGTGAAGCCGACCACGTCGGCCACCGCCGGATCGAGGGCCACCAGCACTCGCAGTGTTCGGTAGCTGAGCGAATCACGGGGGGCGCCGGCGTCTAGGACGGCCCGGGCCAGGCGGGCCTCCAGCAGCGTCTCGTCAGTCCGCGAGATACCCACCGTCACCGTTTTGGCCTGGTGCTTGATGGCGTCGATGGGACGGGTCAGCTCCTCGACGGCCACCGTCAGGGCACCGGCCAGGTCGTCGAGCACCAGGGCCGGCGTACCGACCCGGCCGAACTCCAACTGGTAGGACTCCAGCGGCACATCCCCGAGGGCAAAGCGGAACAGGGTCGACAGGCGTACGGCAGTCGACGCCTCCAGGTGACCGTTCAGCCGACCATTGCGGAGCTCGTCGGAGAACGCTGTGGCTGCCAACCGCAGTTCGTCACGCAGGGCCCCATCTACCGAGGCTCCCGGCTCGGCCTCCGAGGATAGGAGGTACACCGCCTCCCGCTCGATGGCCGCGTGAGCCTCCCGTAGGGGCTGGGCCTGGGCGTCTATGGCCCGGGCCGCCTCGTAACCGAACAGGTGCCCAACCATGGTCGAGAGGACGAAGGACAGTCGGGGATGGACCACTGGAACCAACACCACGTCCAGCGCCTCCGAGAACCGCGACGAGCCAGCATCGGCCACCACCACCGGGGCCGCCCGGTGAGCCCGGTAGATGGCCACCTCCTTGGCCACGTCGTCGGCCGTCGAGCCAACCAGCCCTGTGGCGCACACCAGGATCAACGGCTCGGCCGACAGGTCGATGTGCTTCTTATCCTCCGTGGCGTCGGCCGAAATCGATTTGTAGCAGAGCTCCGACAACTTGATCCGGATCTCCCGGGCAGCCACCAGGTTGGGTCCGCTACCCACCACGGCCCAGTGCCGGCGAGCCGGTGCGTGGCGATCAGCTATCTCGGCAATCCGGTCTCGCTGGGCCAGCACCTCGCCCATGGCCTCGGGCAGGTCACGCAGGCCGGCCAGCACCCCGGCACGGTCCGGCGCGCCGCCGACCCCGACTGCGTCGGCCACCGCTGCGGCTAACAGCACCCCGGCCACCGCCTGGGCATAGAAGGCCTTCGTGGAGGCCACGCTCATCTCCACGTCACGACCGTCAGACGTGTACAGCACCCCGTCGGACCGGTCCACTAGGTCGCTGTTTCGCCGGTTGACGATGGCGACCACCCGAGCCCTCCGGGCCCGGACCAGATCCACCGTGCGGTTCGTGTCGGTGGTGGTGCCGGACTGGCTGATGGCTACCACCAGGGTGTCGGACATGTCGGGCACCAGGCCAAAGCCCGAAAGCTCGGTGGCCGGCAGGTCGTCCACCTCGATGCCTGTTCCGGTCAACTCCTCGGCCAGTGAACGGGCCACCGATCCGCCGGCTACCGCGGCGGTGCCCTGTCCGATAACCAGTACCCGCCGGATGGCGCCAGCGGCCAGTTCGGCCCGTAGGTCGTCGCACAGCACCTCGGACCCCAGACGAACCCCAAGGGTGCCGTCGCCGTCTGCCACTAGGCGACCCCGCAGGGTGGAACGGACCGAGTCTGGCGACTCGCTGATCTCCTTGATCAGGAAGTGGGGGTGGTCCCCCCGGTCGATGTCCCGGGTGGTGACCTCAGCCCGAGACAGGTCGGCTGACGTGACCGGCAAGTTTCGGCCGTCGTATGACCGACGGGTGATGCCATCCACGGAACCGGCACTGGCGGCGTCCAACTCCACGATCTGTCCCCGACTAGCCCCCGGGTCGTCGGGGTCGGCCGGTGTCTCGCCGTCCATCCTTAGGTAGTCGGCGGTCAACTCCACCACCCCGTAAGGCTCGCTGGCTACCACGAAGGTGTCCTCAGCCAGACCGACGAAGAGACCCTGACCACTCCCCCGCAGGGATAACAACAGGCGGTCCGGGGCATCGCCGGTAGCCATGCCGATGGCAACCGAACCCTCGAAGGCATTCACCGTGCGCCGGAAGGCCTCCAGCCGTTCACGGCCAGCTGCCAGGTGGGCGGCGCACAGCGCGGGAACCACCTTGGCGTCCGTAGTGATCTCCGGAGCCAGGCTCAACCCCTCGGATGCGGCCAGGTCGGCATGGTTGTCCACGTCACCGTTCTGGACGACGGTGACCAGCGGCACCGTCTCCCCGTCGGCCCGGGTGGAGTCCACCGGGTGGGCGTTGGGTTCCGAGATGAGGCCCACGCTGGCCCAACGCGTGTGTCCCAGTAGGGAACCCTGCACGGCCGGGGCGGCCAGCGCCCGGGCTAGGAGCCTGTCGGCGACCAGGGCGGACCGAAGGACGGCCGTGTTGTCGCCCAGCTCGCCGATCTCGGCCGAGGCCTTCACCACGAATGCCAGGCCGCCACCGTCCAGCACCCGGACGCTGCCCGAGCGATGGAGTGGATCGGCCGAACGGGCAACCACCTCCGGATCGTGCTGGTCGATCCCATGGTTCCAAACCGTGATCTGCAGGCCGGCCGAGTCACGACCCCGGACCTCCAACCGGTCGAGAGCCGAGAGGGCCTGCTGGGCGGAAAGTAAGACGGCGAGACCGGCGTCACTGGGAACCGGCCGTTCCTGTCGTAGGGAGGTCACCCCAGCAAACGCGCCCAAGCGGTCTCGCGACACGGTCCAGAGGACGTCCCGGACGCGGACCAGGGCAGCGTTGGCCGCCTCCACGTCTGGAGATCCGGCGACCGCGGCCTCCAGGCCGGCTAGGTGAGCCGGAACCGGTGCCAGGACCTCGTTGATCCGGCTGACCAGCGTGGGATCCCGATCCAGGGCCAGCAGCCCTGGAACCCCGCACAGCAGCCGATCGGCCTCGCCCAGCAGGTCGGCGGCTTCCCCCAGGAGGTCCGGCTCGACCCGGGCCAGCAGGTCGACGGCCCCGACCAGCGGGGCCGTAATCCGCTCGGCCGTGGGGACCTTCCGGTCGGACGGTCGGCGGAGGACCGCGATGATGCCGCACATGTCCTTGTGACTGCCCTTTCGCTCCATCGCACCGACCGGCGGTCGGTGCACAGACTCTAGGAATTCTACGGGTTCAGATCCGGTCGGCCCGCTCGACAGCAGCCACCAAGCGGTCGGCCACCTCCGAGGCCTCAGCGGTGTCGTACGCCTCCACCATCACCCGGACGACTGGCTCGGTACCCGACGGTCGGACTAGCACCCGCCCGGTATCACCCAGTTCGGCCTCGGCGAGAGCCAGGTCGTCGGCCACCGCGGCCACCACCGCGGCCCCGTCCGAAGAAACGGGAACGGCGTGGAGGACCTGAGGGGCCCGGACCATCAGCTCCGTCGCCCGTTCACCCAGGGTCCGGCCACTGCGCCGGGCGGCATCCAGGGCCTGGATCCCGGTTAGCAGGCCGTCGCCAGTGGTCGCCAGGTCGCGAAAGACCACATGACCCGACTGCTCGCCGCCCAGCACCCAGCCGTTGGTCTCTAGGGCCTCCAGCACGTAACGGTCGCCAACCGCCGTCTCGTGGACAGTGAGGCCGTGGTCGACCAGGGTCCGACGCAGCCCCAGGTTGGCCATCACAGTCACCACTACGGTGTCGCCGGGCAGGGCACCGCGCTGGTACCGGTCGATGGCACAGATTGCCAGCAGGTCATCGCCGTCGAGCAGGGAACCGTCATCGGCCACGGCAAGCACCCGGTCCCCGTCACCGTCGAAGGCCAGACCGGCATCGGCCCCCGCCTCCACCACGGCGGCCCGTAGGTCTCCCGGGTGGTTAGACCCGCAGTCCTCGTTGATGTTGCGACCGTTTGGACAGGCGTGGAGCACAGCTACATCTGCCCCTAGGCGGGTCAGAACGTCGGCGGCGAACGCTGACGTGGCGCCGTTGGCACAGTCCACAACCAGGGTTAGGCCGGAAAGAGACCCGTTGCCGGCCGAGGAAGCCACCGCGTCGGCCCAGGGGGCTGCCCCATCCGGGTCGTCGGACCAGCTCGACGACCCGCCTCCTCCGTCCCGTCGCGGCTCGACATCCCATGCCGCCTGGACGGCGGACTGCACGACGTCGTCCAGCTTCCGACCGCCGGCGGAGAACAGCTTCACCCCGTTGTCGTACCAGGGGTTGTGGGAAGCCGAGACCACGGCACCGGCCACCCCGTCAGCGGCCGCCACGTGGGCTACGGCCGGTGTGGGCGCCACGCCGAGGGACAACACCTGGAGCCCACCTTCGGATAGCCCCTCAGCCAGGGCCAGCGACAACCCGGGACCCGACTCGCGGGTATCGCGGCCGATAACCACCCGGTCGGCACCCAGGAGCGGGGCGGCGGCCAGGCCGAGGGCGCGGACCGACGGTTCGTCGAGTCGGGTGCCGGCACGGGCGCGAACGCCGTCGGTACCGAATCGGAGGCCCGCCGGAGCGACCTCGGGCTCTGCCATCGCCGCAGCGTAGGAGCCGGACCGGTGGTCCAACCGTCGCCTAGCGCTTGGAGTACTGCGGAGCCTTACGGGCCTTGTGGAGGCCGTACTTCTTGGACTCCTTCTTGCGGTCGTCCCGCTTCAGGAGGCCGGCCTGCTTGAGGGCGGGCCGACGCTCGGGCTCGAGCGCCTCCAGCGCCCGGGCGATCCCGAGCCGCATGGCCCCAGCCTGTCCGGACACCCCACCACCGTGCAGCGTGGCGTCGATGTCGTAGGCGCCCTCGGTGGCCGTGACCCGCAGCGGCTCCATGAACACCAGGCGGTGGCTCTCCGACGGGAAGTAGTCCTCGGCAGTCCGACCGTTCACTGTGACGGTGCCGTTGCCGGGACGCAGCCGGACGCGGGCGACCGACTCCTTGCGACGACCGGTGGTCTGGATGAGGGGGCTGGGCATCGTGGACTCCTGGTTCAGGCCTTGCGGGCCCGTGCGTGGTCGATGGCCAACGGCTGCGGCTGCTGGGCCTCGTGCGGATGGTCGGGGCCGCGGTAAACCTTTAACTTGGTCAGTTGCTGGCGACCTAGGCGGTTCTTGGGGAGCATGCCCCGGATGGTCCGGCGAACCGCCTCCGCGGGCTTGTCGGCCAGCAACTTGCCGTAGGACCGGGTGCGAAGGCCGCCCGGATAGCCAGAATGGTCATAGACGTTCTTGTCGGTCGCCTTGGCGCCGGTCAGCACGACCTTGTCGGCGTTAATAATCACCACGTGGTCGCCGGTGTCGATATGGGGGGTGAACGTCGGCTTGTGCTTTCCGCGTAGGATCGCCGCCACCTCGGAGGCCATGCGACCGAGGACGAGACCGTCAGCATCCACGAGGTGCCAGACGCGCTGAATCTCGCTGGCCTTGGGGGTGTACGTGGACACGGAAACCACCTGATTTCATGGGGAGAACACTTGCTGCGGACCGCGGTGGCCGACCCGGCCACCGGGGATCGGCACCACAACCGGGTGCGATCGAACCGAGGACCAAGGCTACGGGCGGCACCCCTACCCGGCAACCTACGGCGAGGCGGAGGTGGCCCCCGGATAGTCCACCGACCAGAAGGTCAAGCCCTCCGGTGGGGCCGGCTCCCCGGCCGCCTGCCGGTTCTTGGCCGCCAGGATGCTGGGCAGGGCATCGGCGGCCAGGTGACCCCGACCCACAGCTACCAGGGTCCCGACTACCGAGCGCACCATCTGGTGGCAGAAGGCGGTGGCCGACACCTCGAACTCCAGGAGGTCGGCGCCCGACAGGCCGTCGGCCACCCTCCGCCACGACGCCGCGGTGACCCGGCGCACCAGGCCGGCCGACGTGCCGTCGGGCCGGGGCGTGGGACGCCGACAGAATGATGAGAAGTCGTGCTCGCCGACGAGGTCGGCGGTGGCCAACTGCATCGCGTCGACGTCAAGGGGTACCGACACGTGCCAGGCTCGCAGGGCAGTGAACGGATCGGGGTCCGGACGATCCAGGATGCGGTACCGGTAGGTTCGCCCGATGGCACTGAACCGGGCGTCGAAGTCGTCGGCCGCACGCTCCAACGCTGTCAACACGACCGACGGCCTGCACTGGCGGTTCACCGCCCGCCGGACGGCCTCCAGAGAAGCGTCGTCCGGGGCGTCGAAACTGACCACCTGGCCCACGGCGTGCACGCCGCGGTCGGTCCGCCCTGCACAGGTCAGCACCACATCGGTACCAAGAACCCTCGACAGTGCCCCGCTGAGGAGGCCGGCGACCGTCGGGACGCCATCGTTAACGGCGAACCCGTGGAACGGGGACCCGTCGTAGGCGACGGTTCCCCGGACCCGCATGACGGGAGGGCTCAGACCAGCTCGATGCGCGCCATCGGCGCGTTGTCCCCGTGGCGGGGGCCGACCTTCAGGATCCGGGTATAGCCACCCGCCCGGTCGGTGTACCGCGGCGCGATCTCATCGAAGAGCCGGGCCGCCATCTCGCGGTCCCGGAGGAACGCCACTACCTGGCGGTGATTGTGCAGGCCGCCCTTCTTGGCCTTGGTGATGATCTTCTCGGCGATCGGCCGGACCGCCTTGGCCTTGGCCTCGGTGGTAGTGATCGCCTCAGCGGCGATGAGCGACGCCACCAGGTTGGCCATCATCGACTTCTGGTGGGCGGAGCTGCCGCCGAAGCGACGGCCCCTCTTAGGGGTCGCGGGCATGGCGTCAGACCCGGACCCGGAGCGTCAGGCCGCGCTCGTCGAGCTTCTCGATGACCTCGTCCAGAGACTTCTGGCCGAAGTTGGTGACGGCCAACAGGTCGTCCTCGGTCTTCTCCAAGAGCTGGCCGACCGTGTCGACCTGGGCACGCTTGAGGCAGTTGCGGGGCCGTTCCGACAGGTCCAGGTCCTCGATGGGGAGGTCTAGGTCCGGTGAGCTGCCACCCACTTCCTCAGCCTCGCCCAACTCCAGGCCGCGGGCTTCGTCGCTCATGTCCTCCACCAACTGCACAAGAGTTCGCAGGGTGGCACCGGCCGAGGCCAGGGCGTCACGCGGGCTGACCGAGCCGTCGGTGGTGATGTCCAGCACGAGACGGTCCATGTCCTGGGTTTGGCCGACAGAGACAGGCTCCACGTCGATCGATACCCGCCGAACCGGCGAGAACAGGGCATCCACCGGGATGACGCCGATGACGCCCTCGCCGACG
This sequence comes from Acidimicrobiales bacterium, assembly GCA_022452035.1. Classification (NCBI taxonomy): domain Bacteria; kingdom Bacillati; phylum Actinomycetota; class Acidimicrobiia; order Acidimicrobiales; species Acidimicrobiales bacterium. The sequence continues at coordinate 43,268 of JAKURV010000001.1, forward strand.
GCACGGTCCGAACCCAGGTAGCCCCGGCCCACCTCGACGGTCAACTCGAGGGCCAGACGGCCCTTAGGAGCGATGGTGGCCAGGTGCAGATCCGGGTTCAGAACCTCAACCTGGTCGTTGGACTCGAGAGCCGCCGCAGTGACCTCGGCTCCGCCGCGGACGTCGACCCGCAGGGTGACCGGCTCGTCACTGTGGGAGCGCAGCTCGACATCCTTCAGGTTCAGGACAATGTCAGTGACATCCTCCACCACCCCTTCGATAGTGCCGAACTCGTGCAGAGCGTCGTCGAACTTCACCTGAGTGACCGCAGCGCCCGGGATAGACGACAGCAGCGTCCTCCGGAGCGAGTTGCCCAAGGTGTGGCCGAAGCCCGGCTCAAGCGGGCCGATGGAAAACTGCTGACGGTTGCCGACGGCTTCGCCGACGGCTTCGACGGTCGGTCGCTGAATGACCAGCATGGGGTGTCCTTCTCGCCTTCGTACTTGCGTGGATACGTGACTGTCCCGGGACCCGAAGAGCCAGGGACTACTTGGAATAGAGCTCGACAATGAGCTGTTCGCGAACCGGAACGTCGATCTGCTCGCGGAGGGGTAGTTCTCGGACGGTGACCTCGTGGCCGTTCTCGCCCATGTCCAACCAGGCCGGGGCCTGTCGGTCGAGCACGTCGATGTTCCACTGCACAACAACCATCTTGCGGGCCTTGTCGCGCAGTGTGACTACATCGCCCTTCCGGCAGCGATAGCTGGGAATGTCTACCCGGCTGCCGTTGACGTCCACATGGCCGTGGTTGACCAGTTGCCGGGCCTGCGGTCGGGTAGCGGCCATGCCGGCCCGGTAGACGACGTTGTCCAGGCGAAGCTCCAGGTACTGGAGCATGTTCTCGCCCGTCACGCCCTGGCGACGGTTGGCTTCGGCGTAGATCCGACGGAACTGCTTTTCAGACAGGCCGTATGCGAAGCGAGCCTTCTGCTTCTCCTGAAGCTGCACCAGATACTCGGACGGGTTCCCCCGACGTCGGGTCCGGCCGTGCTCGCCGGGCGGGTACGGGCGCTTGTCCAACGCCACAACCTCACCCTTGGTGCCGAAGATGTTGGTACCGAGGCGGCGGGAGACCCGGGCTCGGGGGCCGGTGTAGCGGGACATGTCAGACCCTCCGCCGCTTGGGCGGCCGACAACCGTTGTGGGGAATTGGGGTGACGTCCTTGATGCCCGTCACCTCGATGCCGACGTTCTGGATGGTCCGGATGGCCGTCTCGCGACCGGATCCGGGGCCACGAACCACTACGTCGACCTTGCGGACACCGTGTTCCATGGCCCGCCGGGCGCACTGCTCAGCCGCCATCTGGGCGGCAAACGGCGTCGACTTGCGGGACCCTTTGAAACCGACGTTGCCGGCCGAGGCCCAGGCCAGGGTGTTCCCACCCTGATCCGTAATGGTGATGATCGTGTTGTTGAAGGAACTCTTGATGTGAACGACCCCGTGCGGGACGTTCTTCCGTTCCTTCTTACGGGGACGTCGACCCCCGGCAGCCGGCTTCGCCATTACTTCGTGACCTGCTTCTTGTTAGCGACCGTCTTGCGGGGACCCTTACGGGTCCGGGCGTTGGTGTGGGTGCGCTGGCCACGGACCGGAAGGCCACGACGGTGGCGGAGGCCCTGGTAGCAACCGATGTCCATCTTGCGCTTGATGTTCTGGGACACCTCGCGACGGAGGTCGCCCTCGACCTTGAGCTGCTGGTCGACAAACACCCGGATCGAAGTGACCTCGTCGTCGGCCAGGTCACGCACCCGGGTGGAGGGGTTGACGCCGGTGGCCTCGCAGATGCTCGCCGCCGATGTGCGACCGATGCCGTGGATGTAGGTCAGCGCGATCAGTACCCGCTTCTCGCGGGGGATGTCGACGCCGGAAATTCGTGCCATGCCTGACTACCTCTAGCCCTGACGCTGCTTGTGGCGGGGGTTGGTGCAGATGACCTGCACGCGACCGTGACGCCGGATCACCCGGCACTTCTCACAGATTCGCTTGACGCTCGCTCGGACCTTCATACTGTTCTCTCTCGTGTGCTCGCCACTCGCAGCGGACTACTTGTAGCGGTAGGTGATCCGACCTCTCTGGAGGTCGTAAGGGGTGAGCTCAACCTGGACGCGGTCGCCCGGAAGGATCCGGATGTAGTGCATCCGCATCTTCCCGGAGATGTGGGCCAGCACGTTGTGGCCGTTCTCCAGCTCGACGCGGAACATGGCGTTCGGCAGCGGCTCGAGAACCGTGCCTTCCAGCACGATCGCATCTTCCTTGGGCTTCGGCAGTGTGGCTCTCCTGGTCGTTATGTTCGAAAGGGTAAAAAACTGCTTCACAGGCCGGGCCCGGGAGGCTGCTCGCGAAGGCACTCACCCGGCGCGGGACAGTGGGTAACGCTATCGCAGGCCCTCCGGAGGGCCAACCCCCGTCCGGCCGGTGTGGTGTGCAGAACCGCAGGTCACGACGCGTCTCCGACGCTCAGCCGTCTGTCGATGGCGGTTGTGAGGCGGGTGAACACGTCATCTTCAATGCCTAGGCCGTCAACCACCTCCAGTAGGCCGCGTTCGGCGAACCAGGCCAGTAGCGGCGCCGTCTCTGACTCGTACAGGTCCAGACGGCGGCGAATAGCCTCCGCCGTGTCATCAGCCCGGCCCCGAGCCACCATGCGGGCCGTGACCTCGTCGACGGGAACGTCGAGGTTCACGGCGGCATCCATCGGAGTCCCGGCCTCGGCCAGAAAGCCTTCGAGCGCCGAGGCCTGGTCGGGGGTCCGGGGATAGCCGTCCAGCAGGAAACCATGCTCGGCCACGTCGTCCTGGGCCAGCCGCTCGGCCACGATGCCGTTGATGAGGTCGTCGCCGACCAGTTCGCCGGCGTCCATCACGGCCCTGGCCTGCAGGCCCAGTTCCGTCTCGGCGCCCACAGCGGCGCGCAACATGTCACCGGTCGAGATGTGCACCGTGTCGTAGGCCTCCACCAGGCGTGATGCCTGGGTGCCCTTTCCGGAACCCTGGCGTCCGAGGATGACGAGACGGACGGCGGTCATCGCTACTTGAGGAAGCCCTCGTAGTTGCGCATGGTGAGTTGCGAATCGACCTGCTTCATGGTCTCCAGAGAGACACCGGCGGCGATCAAGATCGAGATTCCGATGAAGCCGAAGCCGGCCGCACCGCCCGAGCCCACCCCGGCACTGGTGTCCAGGAACACATTGATCAGGATCGACGGGACCAGCGCCACGCCGGCGATGAACAGGGCGCCGGGCAGCGTGATGCGTGACAGTATTCGGGCCAGGTACCGCTCAGTCTGGTGGCCTGGACGGATGCCGGGCACGAACCCGCCCTGCTTGCGGATGGTGTCGGCCTGCTTGACCGGGTCGAAGGTGATCGCCGTGTAGAAGTAGGCGAAGCCCACAATTAGCAGGCCGGTGATGGTGAAGTAAAAGACGTTGTCCGGCTGGGCCAGGTTGTTGTCGATCCAGCCCCGGAAGCCGTCCCAGGGCAGGGCGGCAGCTACCAACACCGGTAGGTACAGCACAGACGAGGCGAAGATGATTGGGATCACGCCCGACTGGTTCACCTTCAGCGGGATGTAGGTGTTCTGGCCGCCATACATCCGGCGACCCACCACCCGCTTGGCGAACTGCACCGGGATGCGTCGCTGACCCTGCTCCACGAAGACGATGGCGGCGATCATGGCCATCAGGACGGCTACCACCACGACGGAGGCCACCACCCCATTTTCGGCATGGATCAGGGAGCCCTGGGCCGGGAAGCCGCTCACGATAGAGATCATGATCAGCAGCGACATACCGTTGCCGATCCCCTTTTGGGTGATCAGCTCGCCTATCCACATGAGCAGCGCCGTTCCGGCGGTCAAGGTCAGGACAACCACGCTCACCGTGCCGATGTGAAAATCGGGCAGCAGATTGGCCCCCGACTGACCAGAGATCGAGTTGCCGCGGTCGTTGAACAAAAACGCGAAGCTCGTGGACTGGATGACAGCGATGGCCACCGTCAGGTAGCGAGTCCACTGGGTAATCTTGCGCTGACCGACCGCTCCCTGCTGCTGCCACTGCTCGATCCGGGGTACCACCACGCCGAGTACCTGCATGATGATTGACGCCGTGATGTAGGGCATGACGCCTAGGGCGAACACGGCAAAGCTGGTCAGGGACCCGCCGGAGAAGAGCTGCATGAAGGCCAGAACGCCCCCCTGGTCCGCCCGGTCGCGCAGCAGTTGGACCTGCTCAACATCGATACCGGGGGCAGGCATGAAAGCGCCCACCCGGTAGAGCAGGATCATGAGCAGGGTGAACACGATCCGCTTTCGCAGATCCCCCACCCTGAACATATTCAGCATGCTGGATAGCACGTGTGCTCCTGTCTCTGGTCTGGTCCGGACGACCCGGTCAGCGGTTCATCAGGGCGTTGCCGCTGGCCGGTGGGCGCACGGCGAAGGGCAGGGGTAGCTTCTCGACGCTTCCACCGGCCGCAGTGATAGCGGCCTCGGCCGAGGCCGAGAAGGCGTGGGCCCGCACGGTGACGGCCCGGGTAACCTCGCCCCGACCCAGCACCTTGACCAACGACTTCTTGCCGACCAGGCCGTGGGCGTGCAGAGTCTCCGGTGAGATCTCGTCGAGGCCACTGGCCTCGATAGCGTCGAGGTTTACCGCCTGGTACTCGACGCGAAACGGGTTCTTGAAGCCCTTGAGCTTTGGAATCCGCTGATGAAGGGGCATCTGGCCACCCTCGAAGCCGACCCGAACCGTGTTACGGGCCCGCTGTCCCTTCATGCCGCGGCCAGCGGTCTTGCCGCCCCTACCGCCGATACCGCGTGCGACGCGCTTGGCGCGCTTCTTGGAGCCGGGGGCCGGCTGCAGATCGTGGATCTTCATTCTCCGTCGACCTCCTCGACCTGGACCAGGTGGGGGACCCGGGCGATCATGCCCCGGATCTCACCCCGGTCGGGCAGGGTGTTACTGCGACCGATACGACCCAGGCCCAGAGCACGTAGGGTCCCCCGCTGCTTGGGCTTGGCACCGATGCCACTTCGGACCTGGGTGACGATGAGTTGTGCCATGTCACTCACCGTCAGAACCGTCGGACGCGCCCACACCGGCCTCGGTGCGGCGGTACGCGGCAAGCATGGCCCCCGGCACGAACTCCTCTGGGTCCAGGCCGCGCAGGCGGGCTACCTCGTCGGGCCGGCGCAGGGCCTGTAACCCGGCGATGGTGGCCCGGGCCACGTTGATGTGGTTGGGTGATCCCTGCGACTTACAGAGCACGTCGTGGATGCCGGCCTCTTCGAGAATGGCGCGGGCGGCGCCACCGGCGATCACACCGGTACCGGGGGCGGCCGGCTGGAGCAGGACCCGGCCGCCACCCATGATCCCCATGATGGGGTGGATGATGGTCGAACCGGCAAGCGGCACGCTAAATAGGTTTCGCTTGGCCTCTTCGGTCCCCTTCTGGATTGCCAGCGGGACCTCCTTAGCCTTGCCGTAGCCCAGGCCGACTCGACCGGCGCCGTCGCCGATCACCACCAGGGCAGTAAACGAAAACCGGCGACCGCCCTTGACCACCTTGGCCACGCGGTTGATGTGGATGACCCGTGACTCCCGAAGGGAGGCGTCGTCGTTGGTGTGAGGTGCCACTAGAACTCCAGTCCGGCATCGCGGGCGGCGTCGGCAAGCGCCGCCACCCGGCCGTGGTAGAGGTAACCGCCGCGGTCGAACACCACGGTGGCGATTCCGGCCTCGCGGGCCCGCTCGGCGATCAGGCGACCGACTTCGGTGGCCGCGGCCACCCCGGTCGTCCCGTCGGCCACGCCGGCCTGCTGGGTCGAGGCGCTGGCCATCGTACGACCGGTCTGGTCGTCGATGACCTGTGCCGAGATGTGCCGCGAGGAGCGGAACACCGCCAGGCGGGGCCGCGCCGCGGTCCCCCGGACCGCCTTGCGGATCCGATGGTGGCGCCGCTGACGCGCTCGGGACCGATCGACGGTGCTCACTTCGCCGCCTTTCCGGCCTTGCGGGCCACGTGCTCGCCGAGGTAGCGCACGCCCTTGCCCTTGTAGGGCTCCGGCTTGCGGTGCGAACGGATGTCGGCGGCCACCTGGCCGACGACCTGCTTGTCGGCACCCGACACGATGATGCGGGTCGGTTCTGGCACCTCAAAGGAGATGCCGTCCGGGGCCTCGACGAGAACCGGATGGCTGAAGCCGAGCTGGAGCTCGAGGGCGTCGGTTCCCTTGGCGATACAGCGGTACCCGACACCCACGATCTGGAGTTCCTTGCGGAAGCCCTCCGACACGCCGACCATCATGTTGTTCACCAGTGAACGAGTCAGCCCGTGCATGGCCCGGTTAACCCGCTCGTCGTCGGGGCGCTCGACGAGGATCTCCTCGCCGTCTTGGCGGACGGTGATCTCGCCGGGCACCTCGAGGTCCAGGGCTCCCTTGGGGCCCTTCACGGCGACCTGGCGGCCGCTAATCGAGACCTCGACGCCCGACGGCACGGGGATGGGGGCCTTCCCGATTCGGGACATGTCCTCCTCCTCTACCAGACGTAGCAGAGGACCTCGCCGCCGATCCTCCGGCGGCGAGCCTCGCGGTCGCTCATAAGCCCGCGACTGGTCGAGATCACGGCTACGCCGAGACCACCGAGCACGCGGGGGATCTTGTTCGAGGCGCTGTAGACCCGTAGGCCCGGGGTGGATACCCGCTGCACACCGCTGATAACGCGCTCTCGCTCCGAGGAGTACTTCATCTCGATGGTCAGCACCTTCCCGGGGCTGGTCGTGGAGTCCGACACCTCGTAGCCACGGATGTAACCCTCAGCCTGGAGGACGTCAGCCAACGCCACCTTTTGCCTGGACGACGGCATCTTCACGCCCTCGTGCATGGCCTGGTTGGCGTTTCGGATACGCGTCAGCATGTCGGCGACGGGATCGGTCATGGTCATATCAGATCCTCCTCACCAGCTCGACTTCGTCAGCCCGGGGATCTCCCCGGCGTGGGCCATATTCCGCAGGCAGATCCGACAGAGATTGAAGGCCCGGTAGACCGACCGCGGTCGGCCGCAACGACGGCACCGCGTGTAGGCACGAACCTTGAACTTCGGGGTCTTCTGCTGCTTATTGACCAGTGCTTTCTTGGCCACTACTGCCCTTCCTTCCGGAATGGGAAACCGAACGCCGTGAGCAGTGCCTGCCCACTGGCGTCGTCGGACGCGGACGTCACGATCGTGATGTCCATTCCCCGGGTGCGATCGACCTTGTCGTAGTCGACCTCCGGGAAGATGAGTTGCTCGGTCACCCCGAACGTGTAGTTCCCGTTGCCGTCGAACGACCGGGGGCTGAGGCCGCGGAAGTCGCGGATCCGGGGGATGGCCAGGGTGATCAGGCGGTCCAGGAACTCGTACATGCGGTCGCCCCGCAGCGTGACCTTGGCACCAATGGCCTGACCCTCGCGGAGCTTGAAGTTCGAGACGGACTTGCGGGCCCGGGTTATGAGCGGCTTCTGGCCGGTGATGACCTCGAGGTCGGCCACCGCCCCGTCCAGAAGCTTGGCCTGCTGGGCGGCGTCGCCGACACCCATGTTGACCACGATCTTCTCCAGCCGCGGAACCTGCATAACGTTGGACAGGCTCAGCTCGTCCTTCAGGGCGCTGCGGATCTGGGCGCCGTAAAGCTCCCGCAGCCGCACGCTCACCGTCATGGTGTCAGCCATCGAGGTCCACCCCCGTCCGCTTGCAGATACGCACCTTGTCGCCGGCGTCGTTGTACCGGTAGCCGATGCGGGTGGGCCGACCGTCCGACGGGCTCAGCACAGCGACGTTGGAGGCTTCGACAGGCATGGCCTTGTCGATGATCCCGCCCTGCATGGTGGCGTTGGTCGGCTTCTGGTGGCGCTTGGCCATGTTTACGCCGTCCACGATCACCTTGTTCTCGGCGGGCATGGCCCGACTCACATGACCCTCCTTGCCTCGGTCCTTGCCAGCCAGGACGCGCACCTTGTCGCCCTTCCTGATCTTCATCTCAGAGCACCTCCGGGGCAAGCGAGACAATCCGCATGAACTTGTGGTCTCGCAATTCCCGACCCACCGGGCCAAAGATGCGGGTTCCACGCGGCTGGTTCTGATCGTTGATCAGCACTGCGGCGTTCTCGTCAAAACGGATGTAGGACCCGTCGGGACGGCGACGCTCCTTCTTGGTGCGCACCACAACGCACCTCACGACCTCGCCCTTCTTGACCGCCGCGCCCGGGTTGGCGTCCTTCACCGTGGCGGTGAACACGTCGCCGATCGACGCGTAGCGGCGCTTTGAGCCGCCGAGCACCTTGATGCAAAGCACCTCGCGAGCACCTGAATTGTCCGCCACCCGGAGTCGGGTCTCCTGTTGGATCATTACTTCGCCCTCTCCAGGATCTCGACCAGGCGCCAGCGCTTGAGTTTGGACAGCGGGCGGGTTTCCTGGACCCGCACGCGATCCCCGACGTTCATCTGGTTCTCCTCGTCGTGAACGTGAAGGCGCTTGGTCCGCTGGACGGTCTTGGCGTACCGGCGGTGCCGAACCCGGTCGACCGTCTCCACGATCGCTGTCTTGTCTTGGACGTCGGACACCACGAAGCCCTCGCGCACCTTGCGGCGGTTCGGGCGCCCCGTGGTTGGTTCGGTCATCTCGGCCATCAGTCGGCCACCTCCTCGCCAGCCGCCTCGAGGGCGTCGGCGGCGTCGATCTCGCGGGCTCGTATCTCGGTGAGCACGCGGGCAATCTCCTTCTTGATCGACCCGACCCGGGCATAGTTCTCCAACTGGCCAGTGACCAGCTGGAACCGCAGGTTGAACAACTCCTCCTTGGCGTCGCTAAAGCGCTCCAGGAGATCGGTGTCGCCGAGGTCGGTCAGGGACCTGTTCTTCGCCATGGCTAGAAACCCTCCTCGCGGACGATAAAGCGGGCCTTGATGGGCAGCTTCTGGATGGCACGGTTGAGGGCGGCCCGGGCCACCTCGGCGTCGTAGTACGACAACTCGAACAGCACTCGGCCGGGCTTCACGACAGCGACCCAGTGTTCGGGGTTTCCCTTGCCGGACCCCATCCGGGTCTCGGCCGGCTTCTCCGTAACGGGCTTGTCCGGGAAGACGTTGATCCAGACTTTGCCACCGCGCTTGATGTGACGGGTCATGGCAATACGGGCGGCCTCAATCTGACGAGCCGTGATCCAGCCCGGCTCAAGCGCCTGGATCCCGAACTCTCCAAAGGTGATCTCGGTCTGGCCCTTGGAGGCGCCCCTCATCCGCCCGCGGTGGTGCTTGCGGTGGCGGACCTTCTTCGGCATCAGCACGGTCAGTCACCGTCCCCGCCGCGGAAGTGCGGCGTCTCGTGGGCCTCGCGGGTGGAGGCCTCAATGGCCTCCTCCTCCGCTAGGAGCTTCTCGAATTCAGCGTCGCCCTCTTTAACCAGGGGTGCCGGGTCGGCGTCAGGTGTCTCTGCGGCCGGGGCCTCGGTGTCCACAACCTCGGGTGTCTCAGTGGCTTCAGTCCGACGGCGAGCGGCAGCCGACGACACCACAGTGCGCGGCTTGGTCTGGCCCGAGGTCTCCCCGGCAGCCATCGCGGCCTCCTTGGTGATCTTGTCCTCGAGGAGGCTCTTGTAGGGCAAGATGTCGCCCTTGTAGATCCAGACCTTCACACCGATGCGGCCGTAGGTGGTCCGGGCCTCGCGGAAGCCGTAGTCGATGTCAGCCCGCAGGGTGTGCAGTGGTACCCGGCCCTCCCGGTACCACTCAGTGCGGGACATCTCGGCGCCGCCCAGGCGGCCCGAGCACTGGACCCGGATGCCGAGACCGCCAGCCTTCTGGGCGTTCTGAACGGCCCGCTTCATGGCCCGTCGAAAGGCGACCCGACCGGCCAACTGGTCAGCCACACCCTGAGCGATAAGAGCGGCGTCGAGCTCTGGTTCCTTAATCTCCTGAATGTTGAGCTGGACGGCGTGATTACCGGTGATCTGGCCCAGGCCGGCCCGCAGACGGTCGGCCTCAGCGCCCTTGCGCCCGATGACTATGCCCGGGCGGGCCGTGTGGACGTCGACCCGGACCCGGTCCCGTGTGCGTTCCACCTCGACGCGGCTGATGGCGGCGTGCGGCAACTCGTTCATGAGGTAGTCGCGGACCTTCCAGTCCTGGAGAAGGTTGTCGGAGTACTCCTGCCGGGTGGCAAACCATCGCGACTTCCAGTCGGTGGTGATCCCCAGGCGGAAGCCGTACGGATTGACCTTCTGGCCCATCAGTTGGCCTCTTTCTGCGCGTCATCGGCCGACTGGTCGGCGTCGGCCCCTTCGGTGGTCTCATCGGCCACCGGCTCATCCACTGCATCCTCGACGACCTCGTCAGCGGTGGCCTCATCGATCTCAACAACCTCGTCGCCGGTCGCCTCGTCGACCACCAGCTCATCCGCCGCGGCCTCGGTGGCCTTGTCGTCAACTACCTCGTCGACCGGAGCGTCCTCCGCACCATCCTCGTGATCGTGCGCCGCCTCCTCGGCCGCTGCCCTGCTGCGCTCGACGCGCTGGCGGCGAGCTTCGGCGGCATGGGTGCTGGAACCGGCCCGACCTCGGGCCTCCTCGCGCGCCCGGAGGTCCTCGAGGGTGGCCTCGTCGTACCGGTTCACGATGATCGTGATATGGCAGGTCCTTTTGTTGATGCGGGTAGCCCTACCCCGGGCCCGGGGACGCCACCGCTTAAGCGTCGGACCCTCATCGGCGTAGCAGGCTGACACGTAAAGCTCCTCGGCCGATATGCCATCGTTGTTCTCGGCATTGGCCACCGCTGAGTCGAGACACTTGGCGATTACGTCAGAGACAGCGCGCTCGGAGAAGGCTGCGATCTCGGCTGCCCGGCCGTACGACTCGCCCCGGATCAGGTCGAGAACCTCGCGGGCCTTGGAGGCTGAGACCCGGACGTACCGAGCGACGGCCCGGGTGCCTGGACGCTCGTTGGTCTTGACAGCAACCATTAGCGCAGACCGCCCCTCTCCTGGCCCGCGTGGGACCGGAACGTCCGAGTGGGGGCGAACTCACCAAGTTTGTGGCCCACCATCGACTCGGTCACGTATACCGGGACGTGCTTGCGACCGTCGTGCACACCGAGCGTGTGACCGACCATCTCGGGCACGATGGTTGACCGACGGGACCACGTCCGGATGACCTTTTTCTCGCCGGACTCGTTCAGGGCGTCGACCTTCTTCAGGAGATGGTCGTCCACGAACGGACCCTTCTTGAGACTCCTCGGCATCGCCGATTACCTCCGCGACCCGCGCCGACGACGACGGCGCACGATCAACTTGTCGGACTGCTTGCCCCGCTTACGGGTACGGCCCTCGGGCTTTCCCCAGGGGGACACTGGGTGACGGCCACCGGAAGACTTGCCCTCGCCACCACCCAGAGGGTGGTCGACCGGGTTCATCACCACTCCGCGGGACTGGGGACGGACACCCTTCCAGCGGTTTCGACCGGCCTTGCCGATCTTGGTGAGCTCATGCTCCTGATTGCCCACCTCGCCGATCGTGGCCCGGCAGTCGATGCGGACCCGCCGCATCTCCGTGCTGGGCAGGCGGAGGGTGGCATGGTCGCCCTCTTTGGCCACCAGCTGGACGCTGGAACCGGCGCTGCGGGCGATCTTGCCTCCACCGTCGGGCTGCATCTCGACGTTGTGGACGACCGTACCGACGGGGATGTAACGCAGCGGCAGGGCGTTGCCGGCCTTGATCTCACTGCCCTGTCCGGACTGCAAGGTCTCGCCAACCTGCACGCCCCGGGGAGCCAGGATGTAGCGCTTCTCACCGTCGTGGTAGTGCAACAGCAGGATGCGGCAACTCCGGTTGGGGTCGTACTCGACGGCCGCCACCTTGGCGGGTACGCCGTCCTTGTTCCGGCGAAAGTCGATGACCCGATACTGGCGCTTGTGGCCTCCGCCGCGGTGTCGCGAGGTCATCCGGCCGTAGTTGTTGCGACCACCGGTGCTGGTCTTCTTCTCAGTCAGCGACCGCTCCGGAACAGTCTTGGTGATGTCCGAGAAGTCGGCGACGGTCTGGAACCGGCGGCCAGGACTGGTCGGCTTGCGCTTGCGCTGCGGCATAGGTCTAGACCTCAAACAACTCGATCGAGTCGCCCTCGACGAGGGTGACGTAGGCCCGCTTGACGTCCGGACGCTTGCCGAACGTCGGCATGCGTCGGTTCCGCTTGCGCTTGCCGTCGCGGTTCAGGGTATTCACCTTGAGCACCGTGACGTCAAAGATCGACTGAACGGCGTCGCGAATCTCCGGCTTGGAGGCCGACCGGGCGACCTCGAACGTGTAAACGTTCTCCTCGAGCAGGGCGTAGGACTTCTCCGATACGACCGGCTTCACGATGACGTCGCGGGCGTCCTTCACTCTTCTTCCTCCCCGGCTGGATCTGGATCCGGTTCGGCCTCTAGGGCGGTGGAAGCCGGAGCCTGGGCACTGGGCAGGGTGTCCCGGGTGAAGACCACGAAGTCGCTCACCAGAACGTCGTAGGCATTTAGCTCACCGGTCGACAGTACGTGCACTGCCGGCAAGTTGGCGAAGCTCTTCCAGACGTTCTCGTCACCACGGTCGACCACCACCAGGACCCGACCCTCCACACCGAGGGCGGCCAAGGCGGCCACCGCGTCACGGGTCTTCGGAGTCTCGAAGGTCCAGCCGTCGACGACCACGACCCGGCCGTCGGCCGCACGGTCGCTGAGGGCGGACTTCAGGGCGAGCCGCACCATCTTCCTAGGGGTCTTCTGGGCATAGCTGCGGGGCTTCGGCCCGAGGGCCACACCCCCACCACGCCACTGTGGCGACCGGATGGAGCCGTGACGGGCACGGCCGGTGCCCTTCTGGGCCCACGGCTTGGCGCCACCACCCCGGGCCTCGGCCCGGGTCTGGGTGCTCTGGGTGCCCGACCGACGAGCTGCCAGCTGAGCGGTCACGACCTGGTGCATGACGGCGGTGTTCGGCTCGATGCCGAAGGTGGCCTCGTCAAGTTCGACCGAACCCGCTGGGTCGCCAATCTGGCTGAGCACGTTGACAGAAGCCATCACCGGGCTCCCTTGACGGCGTCGCGGATGAGGACGGTGGCCCCGCGCGGGCCGGGAACCGATCCACGCACCAATAGGAGCTCGCGCTCCGGATCAGCCTGCACGACCTCGAGGTTCAGGGTGGTGGTCTTCTGGTTACCCATCCGACCCGGCATGCGCTTGCCCCGGAAGATACGGGACGGGGTGGCGCACTGGCCGACGGCACCCGGCTTGCGGTGGACCTTGTGAGCGCCGTGCGAGGCACGCTGACCCTTGAAGCCATGGCGCTTCATGACGCCGGCGAAGCCCTTGCCCTTGCTGACCGCCGTCACGTCGACCCGACCCTGGTCGGCCAGCGACTCCACGGTGATCTCCTGGCCCACCTCGTAGCCGTCGACGTCGTCGAGGCGCAGCTCGACGAGCCGTTCCCCGGCATCGACACCACCGGCGGCAAAATGGCCGGCCTCGGGACGGGTGAGCTTCGTCGCGTCCTTTCGGCCCACGGTCACCTGGAGCGCTGTGTACCCGTCCCGCTCGGTGGTCTTGACCTGAACAACTCGGTTGGGACGGACGCGGAGCACGGTGACGGGAAGGACGCGGTTGTCCTCATCCCAGACCTGAGTCATGCCGACCTTTTCGCCGACGATTGCCTTGTTGGCCATGATGGCTCCTGCGACTGGCACCGGAGGACTCCCTCCGACGGCTGGCCCAATAAGTGAGCCGTTCACGCGAACGCTCCGCACGGGCATGGCCCGGCGGAGCGGTGATTCGGTTGTGCCGTTCGGTTCCCGGGGGGCCTTAACGGACGTCGATTGGCAACCCCGGACCCTCCGGAGTAAGGAGGACAACGATACGGCCGTTCCCAACGACCCACAACCGCGTCATCTGACGGATTCCACGTGCCGGGTGCCGAGCCCATCCCCGAGGTTGACCGACCCGGCCGGTAGCGTCAGCGACGACGAGAGATCGGCTCCATTGCACCGTTTTCTCGGCGCGATCTCATGACCGAACCGGCGACCCACCACACGCTCCCCCCATGGGTCCGTCGTGCCGTGTTGGCCTTGATGGCCGGCCTGGCCGGCCTGTGGATCCTCCGGAGCGTCGTCAGCTCATTGCGGCCCCTGCTGCTGGTCCTGCTGGTGTCGTTCTTTGTCTCGTTCGCCCTTGAACCGGCCGTCAACCGGTTGGAACGGACGGGCCTCCGTCGGGGTCCGGGCACGGCCCTCGTAATGCTGGCCGTGGTCGGCGCCCTCGGTGGCTTCGGCGTGCAGGTGGGAAGCCTGCTGGCCGAGCAGGTCACCGACTTCAGCGAGAACGTGCCCCGCTACCTGGAGGACATCGACGGCTGGTTGGAAGACAGTTTCGGCATCCAGAACGCCACGGCTGACCTCCGGGCCGACTACGACACCGGCGCCCTGGCCCAACGGCTGGGAGACGTGGCCGACGACCTGGCCCGCTTTGGGACCACAGTGGCGAACGTTCTGTTCCAGCTGTTCACCGTCGGGCTTTTCACGTTCTACCTGGTGGCCGAGGGTCCGAAGCTACGCCGCTTGGTCTGCTCTTTCCTGGCCGAGCGACACCAGCGCCACGTGCTGGAGGTCTGGGACCTGGCCATAGAGAAGACAGGCGGCTACATACTCTCTCGTAGCCTCCTGGCCCTGGGCTCCTCGCTCGTCCACTGGGCGGCCTTCGAGCTGATTGGCCTGCCGTCCTCGCTGGCCCTGGCCCTCTGGGTGGGCGTCATGTCCCAGTTCGTTCCCGTGGTCGGTACCTACATCGCCGGGGCCCTTCCCCTGGTCATCGCTCTGCTGGGTAACCCGGCAGACGGCCTGTGGGTCTTCGTGGTGGTAGCCGTCTACCAGCAGTTTGAGAACTACCTGCTCGCCCCCCGGATTACCTCCCACACCATGCAGTTACACGTGGCGGTGGCCTTCGGGGCCGTGATCGCCGGCTCGGCAGTCCTCGGCGTGGTCGGTGCCTTGCTGGCCCTGCCGGCCGCGGCGACCATCCAGTCGGTGATCGCCGCCGAGGCCGAACGGCACGAGGTGGCTGAACACCTGATCGCTGAAAGCAGCCAGCGGCGGGGACATGGCCCCGCCGGCGACCAGGAACACTGAGTTAAAACGGCAGGAGCGCCCCCGAGGGGACGCTTCGTGCACTCGATCGACCAGCGGCCGACCCGGGGTGGTCAGGCCTGTTGGATCTTGATCTCGATATCGACGCCGGCTGGAAGGTCCAGGCGTTGCAGCGAGTCCACCGTCTTGGGCGAGGGGTTCAGAATGTCGAGCAGGCGCTTGTGGATGCGCATCTCGAAGTGCTCCCGGGAGTCCTTGTCCTTGAAGGGACCACGGATGACCGTGTAGCGGTGCTTCTCGGTCGGCAGGGGAACAGGCCCCCGAAGGTCGGCCTGGGTACGTCGAACCGTCTCGACGATCTTCTTCGTCGACTGGTCGATGACCTCGTGGTCGTAGGCCTTCAGCCGGATCCGGATCTTTTGCCCTACAGCCATGGTGGTCGTACTACTTGATGATCTTGGTGACGGCGCCGGCACCCACGGTGCGGCCACCCTCGCGGATGGCGAAACGGAGACCCTCATCCATGGCGATCGGGGCGATGAGCTCGACGGTCATGGTGGTGTTGTCACCGGGCATGCACATCTCGGTGCCCTCAGGCAACTCGATCATGCCGGTCACGTCGGTGGTCCGGAAGTAGAACTGCGGGCGGTAGTTCGAGAAGAACGGCTTGTGGCGGCCACCCTCGTTCTTGGTCAGCACGTAGACCTGGGACTCGAACTGGGTGTGCGGGGTGATCGAACCCGGCTTGGCTAGCACCTGGCCACGCTGGACCTCATCCTTTTCGATGCCCCGCAGCAGGGCACCGATGTTGTCGCCGGCCTGACCCTCGTCGAGGAGTTTGCGGAACATCTCGACACCGGTGCAGACGGTGGTCTGGGTGTCGCGGATACCAATGATCTCGATCTTGTCGCCCGTATTCACGACTCCCTGCTCGATGCGGCCGGTCACCACGGTGCCGCGGCCGGTGATCGAGAACACGTCCTCGATCGGCATCAGGAACGGCTTTGCCACGTCGCGCTCGGGCGTCGGGATGTAGTCGTCGACCTGGGTCATCAGCTCCACGACCTGGTCACCGGCATCGCTGTCGCCCTCCAGGGCCTTCAGCGCCGAGACTCGCACGACCGGGGTGTCGTCACCGGGGAAGTCGTACTCGTCGAGGAGTTCGCGTACCTCCATCTCGACCAGCTCTAGCAGCTCGTCGTCGTCGACCATGTCGCACTTGTTGAGGGCCACGATGATCTTCGGCACACCGACCTGGCGAGCCAGCAGAACGTGCTCACGGGTCTGGGGCATAGGGCCGTCGGCCGCCGACACCACCAGGATGGCGCCGTCCACCTGGGCGGCACCGGTGATCATGTTCTTGATGTAGTCGGCGTGGCCCGGCATGTCGACGTGGGCGTAGTGCCGGTTCGGGGTCTCGTACTCGACGTGACTCACGTTGATCGTGATACCGCGCTCGCGCTCTTCGGGCGCCTTGTCGATGTCCTCGAAGCCGGTGAACTGCGTGGACTCGGGATCGCGGTCCGAGAGGACCTTGGTGATCGCCGCGGTCAGGGTTGTCTTCCCATGGTCGATGTGTCCCATGGTTCCCACGTTCACGTGGGGCTTGTTGCGCTCGAACTGGGCCTTGGCCATTACGTTGCTTCCTTAGGTTTCTGTTCGGAGTTCCCTGGTCTTACCGGCGTAGGTCACTCACCGTGTATACGGCGGGTGATCTCCTCCTGCACCGACCCGGGAGTCTGCTGATACGAGTCAAACTGCATGGTGTAGGTCGCGCGACCTTGGGTGCGCGAACGCAGGTCAGTAGCGTACCCGAACATCTCGGACAGCGGCACCTGAGCGCTGACCACCTGGTTGGTACCCCGGGCTTCCATCTGACCAACCCGACCCCGACGGGAGTTGAGGTCGCCCACTACGTCGCCCATGTAGTCCTCGGGGGTGACGACCTCGACGGACATCACCGGCTCCAGCAGGACCGGCTTGGCCATGCGCATGGCCTCCCGGAACCAGGCCTGCGCGGCGATCTTGAACGCCATCTCGGAGGAGTCCACGTCGTGCGACTTGCCGTCGTTGAGGCTGATCTTCAGTCCCAGGACCGGAAAGCCAGCTACCGGTCCGTTGGTGGTGGCTAGCTGCACGCCGGCGTCCACCGACGGGATGTACTCCTTGGGGATGCGTCCACCCTTGACGTTGTCCTCAAATAGGTATGTCGAATCGTCGTCGCTGTAGGGCTCCAGGCTGGCCACGATCTCGGCGTACTGGCCCGACCCGCCGGTCTGCTTCTTGTGGGTGTACCGGTGGTCTGTGACCGCCTTGGTGATGGTCTCCCGGTACGCGACCTGCGGCTTACCCACGTTGGCATCCACCCGGAACTCCCGGAGCATCCGGTCGACCAGCACCTCGAGGTGGAGCTCACCCATTCCGCCGATGATGGTCTGGCCAGTCTCCTCGTCGCTCCGGACGGTGAAGGTGGGGTCCTCCTCGGCTAGGGCGCCGAGGGCCCTGCCCATCTTGTCCTGGTCAGCCTTGGACCGCGGCTCCACTGCCACGTGGATGACCGGCCGCGGAAACTCCAACTGCTCCAGCACGATGGGATGGTCCGGGGCACACAGGGTGTCGCCGGTCCGGGTGTTCTTCAGGCCGATGCCGGCCACAATGTCGCCCGTCCGGACGTCGTCACGGTCCTCGCGGTCATTGGCGTGCATCTCCAGAATGCGGCCGATGCGCTCCTTGTTCTCGGTGCGTGAGTTCATGACCGCTGAACCCTTTTCCAAAATGCCGCTGTAAGCCCGGAAGTACGTGAGCTTGCCCACGTGGGGATCAGTCATGATCTTGAAGGCCAGGGCGGCGAAGGGCGCTGAGTCATCAGCACCGCGCTCTACGGTGTCACCCGTCCGAGGGTGCACACCTTCGACAGGGGGGAGATCGATAGGTGACGGGAGGTAATCCACCACAGCGTCCAGCAGGGGCTGCACGCCCTTATTCTTGAATGCCGTCCCGGTGAGGATTGGGACACAGTGCCCAGCCAGGGTGCCGGTCCGCACGGCCGACCGCAAGTCGGTGGCTGTGATCTCCTCCTCGCTGACGAACTTCTCCAGAATGTTCTCGTCGAACTCCGAAAGGACGTCGATGAGTTCGGCCCGGTACTCCTCAGCCATGTCCACCAGGTCGGCCGGGATGTCGACAATGTCCCAAGACGCACCCAGATCCCCGCTCTGCCAGACCAGGGCGTTCATCTCCACCAGGTCGACCACCCCGGTGAAGTCCGACTCGGCGCCGATCGGCAACTGGATGACCGCCGCCTTGCAGCCCAGGCGCTCCCGGATGGTACCCAGCACGAAAAAGAAGTCGGCCCCAGTGCGGTCCATCTTGTTGATGAAGCACATCCGGGGGACGTTGTACCGGTCGGCCTGACGCCACACCGTCTCGGTCTGAGGTTCCACACCAGCCACACCGTCGAACACGGCCACCGCACCGTCTAGGACCCGTAACGAGCGCTCCACCTCCACGGTGAAGTCCACGTGGCCCGGGGTGTCGATGATGTTGATGCGGTGGTCATTCCAGAAGCAGCTGGTGGCCGCCGATGTAATGGTGATCCCTCGCTCCTGCTCCTGCTCCATCCAGTCCATGGTGGCGGCGCCGTCGTGGACTTCACCGATCTTGTAGTTCACACCGGTGTAGTAGAGGATCCGCTCGGTCGTCGTGGTCTTGCCCGCGTCGATGTGGGCCATGATCCCAATGTTGCGGGTCTTGTCGAGGGGGTGTCGCGTTGCCATCTCTATGCTCTGTATTCGTTGCTCGGTCGATCTCGGTCTCTGGTGCTGGACCTAGGCGGTATACATGGTCAGTGCGGCATGCAGGCCGGGGCTGTGCCGGGTGCCGGGCCGACGTGGACGGCCGCTGCGGATCAAATGGAGGGGCGCCCCGAGGGGCAACTCACCACCGGTAGTGGGCGAACGCCTTGTTGGACTCGGCCATCTTGTGGAGGTCCTCCCGGCGCTTCACCGATGAACCTAGGCCGTTCGAAGCATCCATGATCTCGTTAGCCAGCCGCTCAGCCATCGATCGCTCGCGACGGTCACGGGAGTAATTGACCAGCCAGCGGACGGCCAGCGTATTTGCCCGACGGGGACGGACCTCGACCGGCACCTGGTAGGTGGCACCACCGACCCGGCGGCTACGCACCTCGAGTTGCGGACGGACATTGTCGATAGCCCGTTTCAGGGTGCCGACCGGCTCGCTGCCCGTCTTTTGCTCAACGGTGGAGAGTGCGGTGTAGACGATGCGCTCGGCGGTGGAACGCTTGCCTCGTTGCAGCACTTTGTTGACGAGCTGGGTGACCACCGTGGACCGGTAGACCGGGTCTGGAGTCAACTCACGACGATCGGCGGGGCCCTTGCGCGGCACGGTCAGCCTTCCTTTTTCGTGCCGTAGCGGCTACGAGCCTGGCGTCGCTGACCGACGCCCGAGGTGTCCAGCGTCCCGCGGATCACCTTGTAGCGGACACCGGGGAGGTCCTTCACGCGGCCACCGCGGATGAGCACGATGGAGTGCTCCTGGAGGTTGTGTCCCTCACCGGGGATGTAGGCCGTGACCTCGACACCCGTGGTGAGGCGGACACGAGCCACCTTGCGTAGCGCGGAGTTCGGCTTTTTCGGTGTGGTGGTGTAGACCCGGGTGCACACCCCGCGCCGCTGGGGCGCTCCCTTAAGCGCAGGCGTGGCTTCCTTGCGGCGCTTGGACTGACGGCCCTTGCGGACCAGTTGCTGGATGGTGGGCACAGACCTACCTCGTCGATTGGAAAAACAGGGATTGCAACACCGCGACCGGGAACCGGCACCGGCCAGCAATCAAGTCTACGGGTGGGCCTCCCCCACTCACAAACGTGTCGCCCGGGCCGGACCGACGTCACACGGCCAACTACCCGGCCTCGGGGGCCTCCTCGGTCGGAACGCCGATGGCGGTAGCTAGGTCGATCACGTCGGCCTCGTAGGCACCCTCGAATGCATCCTCGCCCGGGCCGACCTGACCGGCCAGCCATTCGGCGAGGTCCTGTTCCTCGTCAGCCGACGAGTAGAAGTCCATCGGCTTGTAGTCCGGGGCATGGGTGGCCACCCGCCGGTACTCCTCCAGACCGGTCCCGGCAGGGACCAGCTTGCCAATGATGATGTTCTCTTTGAGGCCGATGAGTTTGTCGCTCCGGCACTCGATGGCCGCCTCGGTGAGGACCCGTGTGGTCTCCTGGAAGGAGGCCGCCGAGAGCCACGAATCGGTGGCCAACGAGGCCTTGGTGATGCCCATGAGCTCGGGACGGCCCTCGGCGGGACGGCGACTCTCGGCCACCAGCATGCGGTTGGTCTCAGCGAAGAGGCGCTGGTCGACCTGCTCGCCGGGCAGGAAGTCCGATTCGCCAGGGTCGTTGATCTTCACCCGGCGAGTCATCTGACGGACGATGAGCTCGATGTGCTTGTCGTGGATGGACACGCCCTGGTCCCGGTAGACCTTCTGGACTTCCTCCACGAGGTACTGCTGTGTCTCGCGGACACCCTTGATCTCGAGCAGTTCCTTGGGGTCGCGCGGCCCTTCAACGATGGCGTCGCCGGCTCGGACCTCCTGACCGTCGACCACCTCGAGGCGGGACGCCCCGACCACCGTGTAGACCTCCTCGGTGCCGTCGTCGGCCACCACGGTGACCTCCCGGCCTCGGCCCTCGTCCTCGCCGATCCGGACCACGCCAGAGATGCGGGCCAGGGTGGCCTTACCCTTCGGGGTACGGGCTTCGAAAAGCTCCACAACACGCGGTAGGCCTCCGGCAATGTCCTTGCCGGCCACACCACCGGTGTGGAAGGTCCGCATGGTCAGCTGGGTACCGGGCTCGCCGATCGACTGGGCGGCGATCACGCCGACCGCTTCGCCGACCTCGATCGCCTTTCCGGTAGCCAGCGACATGCCGTAGCTGGCCCCAGACACGCCGGTGGCCGAGTCATCGGTGAGCGGCGACAAGACGCGGACACGGTCGACGTCAGGGTCGTCGCGCAACAGGTCGGCCTCGACCTCGCCGACGATCGTCCCGGCGGGAAGCAGGCGCCGACCACCCTTAGCCTTGGCGTGGACAACGCCCCTACCCTCCGGGTCAGCGACCTCCACATCGTCGGCCAACGTGCGGCTGAACAGGCGGGTCTCCAGGTAGAAGCGCTGGTTCTCCACGTCAGCCTCGACACCGTCGATCCAGATACCGCGGACAGCACCCTCGGCCTCGAAAGGATCGGTGTCGTTAACGATCAACTCTTGTGAGACATCGACTAGGCGACGAGTCAGATAGCCGGAGTCAGCGGTTCGCAGCGCGGTATCGACCAAGCCCTTCCGGGCACCCGGCGTGGCGATGAAGTACTCCAGCATCGCCAGGCCCTCGCGGAAGTTTGATTTGATGGGCCGGGGAATCATGTCACCTCGGGGGTTAGCTACTAGGCCGCGCATACCAGCAATCTGGCGGACCTGCATCATGTTGCCCCGGGCACCCGACTTGACCATCATGTCAATCGGGTTGAACCAGTCGGCCTCCAGGGCCTCCACCATCCGCGCTGTGACCTCCGAGGTGGCCGAGTTCCAGATCTCGACCTCCTTCTGGCGACGCTCACCGTCGGTGATGATGCCGCGCCGGAACTGAGTCTCGACCTTCTCGGCGTCCTTCTCGTGCCGCTCTAGGATCTCCGCCTTTTCCGACGGTGTCTTGACGTCGTCAATGGACACGGTCAGCCCGGAACGGCTGGCGTACTCGAAGCAAATGTCCTTTAGGGCGTCCAGACACTCGGCAACCACCTTCTTCGGGTAGCGCCGGGCCAGATCGTCGACAATGAGGCCCAGTTGCTTCTTGTCCATTTGCTGGTTCACGAACGTGATGGCCTTGCCGGGCAGGCCACCGAGCTCGAGGGGCTCCGACGACTTCCGGGGTAAGGCGGCGTTGAAGAACACCCGTCCGGGCGTGGTGGTGTGCCAGGTGGCGGCCACCCCGTTGGCCGGCGTCTCGATTAGCTCCGGGTACTCGTCGGACCGGAACTGGATACGGGCGTGTAGGTGAACGGCACCGCTCTCGACGGCCCACCTAAGCTGGTCCAGATCTCGGAACACCTTGCCCTCGCCGGCCAGCCCCTCGACCTCGGCGGTGAGGTAGTAGGCGCCGATGACCATGTCCTGGGTCGGGGTGACCAACGGACGACCGTGAGCCGGACTGAGAACGTTGTTAGCCGACAGCATCAGAACCCGGGCCTCAGCCTGAGCCTCCGACGACAGCGGTAGGTGGACGGCCATCTGATCACCGTCAAAGTCCGCGTTGAAGGCGGTGCACACCAGCGGGTGGATCCGGATGGCCTTGCCCTCGACCAGCACCGGCTCGAAGGCCTGGATGCCCAGCCGGTGGAGCGTGGGGGCACGGTTCAGCAGTACCGGGTGCTCGCGAATGACGTCCTCCAAGACGGTCCACACGAGGGGTTTGCGACGCTCTACCATGCGCTTGGCTGACTTGATGTTCTGGGCAAATTCCTCGTCGACCAGCTTCTTCATGACGAACGGCTTGAACAGCTCGAGCGCCATGACCTTGGGCAGGCCGCACTGGTGGAACTTAAGTGTGGGACCAGCGACGATGACCGACCGGCCCGAGAAGTCGACCCTCTTGCCGAGCAGGTTCTGGCGAAACCGGCCTTGCTTGCCCTTAAGCATGTCGGACAGTGACTTGAGCGGCCGGTTACCTGGGCCGGTGACCGGACGACCACGACGGCCGTTGTCGAACAGGGCGTCGACGGCCTCCTGGAGCATCCGCTTCTCGTTATTGACGATGATGGTCGGTGCCCCGAGGTCCAGGAGCCGCTTGAGGCGGTTGTTCCGGTTAATGACCCGGCGGTACAGGTCATTCAGGTCGGAGGTTGCGAAACGACCGCCGTCCAACTGCACCATGGGACGGAGTTCCGGCGGGATGACCGGGACGGCGTCCAGGATCATGGCCCGGGGCTCGTTGACCCGACGTCCGTGCTGGTCCCGACGGTTGAAGGCGGCGACGATCTTCAGCCGCTTAATGGCCTTCTGCTTGCGTTGGACGCTGAGCGGCTTCTGGCCCTCCGGCGGATCAATCATCGACCGGAGCTTGACCTCTTCATCATCGAAGTTGATCCGGTCGATGAGCTGAGCCAGGGCGTCGGCACCCATACCACCCTTGAAGTAATCACCCCACCGGTCCTCTAACTCGCGCCAGAGCATGTCCTCTTCGACTATCTGGCGGGCAAACAGACCGGTGAACTCGTCCCATGCCCGGTTCAGGACATCCAGCTCCTGCTCGTACTGCTCCCTGATGAACTGGAGGTCCTTGTCTGCCGCCTTAGCCCGGGCCTTCAACTCGGCCTCCTTGGCGCCCTCGGCCTCCATGTCGACCAGCTCGCCCTCCAGGTCCTCCTGGCGGCGGTTCAATTCACGGTCACGCTCCTCCTCGATGGCCAGACGCTCCTCGGCCAACTCGGCCTCCAGCCCCGGTAGGTCCTCGTGGCGCTTCTCCTCGTCGACCCAAACGACCATGTTGGCGGCGAAGTAGATGACCTTCTCCAACTGCTTGGCCTTAAGTTCCTCGCGTGGCTCGGTGCCCATGAGCAGGTAGGCCAGCCAGGACCGAGTGCCCCGCAGGTACCAGATGTGAACGGCCGGGGCGGCCAGCTCGATGTGGCCCATCCGGTCACGTCGGACCTTGGACCGGGTGACCTCCACGCCACACCGCTCACAGATAATCCCCTTGAAGCGGACCCGCTTGTACTTACCGCAGTAGCACTCCCAATCCTTCTGCGGGCCGAAAATCTTCTCACAGAAGAGCCCGTCCTTCTCCGGCTTCAGGGTGCGGTAGTTGATGGTCTCCGGCTTCTTCACCTCACCGTTGGACCACATGCGGATTCCGTCCGCGGTAGCCAGGCCGATGCGTAGCTGGTCGAATTCGTTGACGTCGAGCACTGTGTCTTCCTGCGTCTCGTTGTTCGTGTCGTAAGGGTCAGTGAACGAGGCCGGCGGCCCGGCGCTCGTCCTCTTCGTCGGAACCCCGCTCCGGGCGGGATAGGTCAATGCCGAGTTCCTCGGCGGCGCGGTAGACGTCCTCGTCGAAGTCGCGCATCTCGATCTCTCGTCCGTCCTCGCCAATCACCTCGACATTCAGGCAAAGAGATTGCATCTCCTTGATGAGAACCTTGAAGCTCTCGGGGATGCCGGGCTCGGGGATGTTCTCGCCCTTCACGATGGCCTCGTAAACCTTCACCCGGCCGAGTACGTCGTCCGACTTGATGGTCAGGAGTTCCTGCAGGCAGTAGGCGGCGCCGTACGCCTCCAGAGCCCACACCTCCATCTCGCCGAACCGCTGGCCACCGAACTGGGCCTTCCCGCCCAACGGTTGCTGGGTAATCATCGAGTACGGACCGGTGGAGCGGGCGTGAATCTTGTCGTCCACCAGGTGAGCCAGCTTCAGGATGTAGACGTACCCCACCATCACCGTGCTGTCGTACGCCTCACCGGTTCGCCCGTTGTAGAGGGTGGCCTTACCGTCCAGCTGGACTAGGCGTTCGCCGTCAGCTGTTTCGGGTCGCAGGTTGGCCAGGATTTTTTGGATCGTGGGGTGTCGGCCGGCCCGGTCCTCCTCGTCCCAGTGGGCCCCGTCAAACACCGGCGTCGCCACGTGGACGGCGGGCTCGGTCGAGGGACGAGTCTTTTTCTCGATGCCGCGCACCGGGTCGGACCCGACACCCTCGCCACCGATCTCCCAACCCCACCGGGCGCAGTACCCGAGGTGAGCCTCCAGTACCTGCCCGACGTTCATCCGTGACGGAACGCCCAACGGGTTGAGGATGATGTCGACCGGCGTCCCGTCGGCCATATAGGGCATGTCCTCGACGGGAAGGATCTTGGAGATGACGCCCTTGTTGCCGTGCCGACCAGCCAACTTGTCGCCCACGCTGATCTTGCGCTTCTGACCCACGTAGACCCGGACAAGCTGGTTGACGCCAGGAGGCAACTCGTCACCGTCGTCGCGGTTGAACACCTTGACATCGATGACCTTGCCCGCCTCGCCGTGCGGAACCTTTAACGAGGTGTCGCGCACCTCACGCGCCTTCTCGCCGAAGATGGCTCGGAGAAGACGTTCTTCCGGGGTCAACTCGGTCTCACCCTTGGGCGTGACCTTGCCGACCAGCACATCGCCGGGCGCCACCTCAGCACCCACCCGAACGATGCCCAGATCATCCAGGTCAGCCAGGATCTCGTCCGACAGGTTGGGGATGTCCCGTGTGATCTCTTCGGTCCCCAACTTGGTGTCTCGGGCGTCGATCTCGTGCTCCTTGATGTGGATCGACGTCAGGACGTCGTCCTTGACCAGGCGCTCGGACAGGATGATGGCGTCTTCGAAGTTGTAGCCCTCCCACGACATGAAGGCCACGAGGAGGTTCTTACCGAGGGCCAACTCACCGTCGTCGGTGGACGAGCCATCGGCCAGCACCTGGCCCGACCTCACCCGCTGGCCTGGAGCGACCCGGATCTTCTGGTTGATGCAGGTGTCCTGGTTGGACCGCACGTACTTGAGCAGCGGGTGGACCGTCGAGCCGGACTTCCGGTAGTCGACCGTCACCGTGGTGCCGTCGACCGCCGTTACCGTGCCGTCCTCGAGGGCAAGCAGCATGTCCGCCGCGTCGTGGGCGGCGCTGGCCTCGATACCGGTGCCGATGTACGGGGCCTCGGACTGGATAAGCGGCACCGCCTGCCTCTGCATGTTGGCTCCCATGAGGGCACGGTTGGCGTCGTCGTGTTCGAGGAACGGGATCAGAGCGGTGGCCACAGACACGATCTGCTTCGGTGAGACGTCCATCAGCTGGACCTCTTCCGGCGGCACGTAGGAGATCTCAGTCGTGGCGCCAAAGAAAACGTCTTGTTCCAACTGGAGCCGGAGGTCCTGGAGCGAGGCGGCCTGCGGCGACCGCCGGACAAGGACCCGCTCGTTGCGGAAGGTTCCGTTGGGGTTGAGGGGTGCGTTCGCCTGGGCGACGACGTACTCCTCCTCCTCGTCGGCGGCTAGCCAGAGGATCTCGTCGGTGACCTTGCCCCTCTTCACGGCCCGGTACGGCGACTCGATGAAGCCAAAGGGGTTCACCCGGCCGTAGGTGGCCAGACCACCGATGAGGCCGATGTTGGGGCCCTCCGGGGTCTCGATTGGGCACATCCGGCCGTAGTGGGAGAAGTGGACGTCACGGACCTCAAAGCCGGCTCGCTCACGGGACAGGCCACCGGGACCGAGGGCCGAGAGGCGACGGCGGTGGGTCAGCCCGGAAAGGGGGTTCACCTGGTCCATGAACTGGGAGAGCTGGCTGGTGCCGAAGAACTCCTTGATGGCGGCCACCACGGGTCGGATGTTGATCAGCGAGGTCGGGGTAATGGACTCGACATCCTGGGTGGTCATCCGCTCGCGAACTACGCGCTCCATCCGGGACAGCCCGATGCGCAGCTGGTTCTGGATGAGCTCGCCCACCGACCGGATGCGACGGTTGGCGAAGTGGTCCTGGTCGTCAAGGCGATAGCCAGGCTCGCCCTTGGCTAGGTGCAGCAGGTAGGTGCAGGTAGACAGGACCTCGGACCGGGTGAGGACCGGCGAGTCGGGATCGGGACGCTCTAACTCAATGCCGAAGAGCTTCTCGTTCTTCTCGATCTCGGGGCCGAGCTTACGGTTCAGTTTGTAACGCCCGACCCGGGACAGGTCGTAACGCCGGGACTCGAAGAAGGCGTTGCGCAGGTAGGCCCGGGCGGCCTCGACCGAGGGCGGTTCGCCGGGGCGAACCCGCTTGTAGATCTCCAGGAGGGACTCCTCCTGGGTGGGGGCGAGGTCCTTGTCCTTCTCCCACTGCCCCTCGAGGTAGTCGAAGTGGCGGACGAAGCGTTCTAGGAAGCCCGGCTCGTTCTCCTCGTCGTAGCCCAGAGCCCGCAGGAGGGTGAACATCGAAAGGCGACGTTTGCGGGCTACACGGGTCCCGGCGGTGACGTCCTTACCTGGCTTTTGTTCGACGTCGAATTCGATCCACTCGCCGCGGTAGGGGTGAATGGTGCCGGTGACCAGCTGGTGCTTGGCCAGGTTCCGGAGCCGGTAACGCTCACCAGGCTGGAAGATGACGCCCGGCGATCGGACGAGTTGGGACACCACGACTCGCTCGGTGCCGTTGATGACGAAGGTCCCCTTCTCGGTCATCATCGGGAAGTCCCCCATGAAGACTGTCTGCTCCTTGATCTCGCCGGTGTCGGCGTTCATGAAGCGGGCTCGTACAAAGATCGGGGCGGAGAAGGTCATGTCCTTCTCCTTGCACTCCTCCACCGTGAACTTGGGCGGAGGGCAAAGGTCCTCGTCCTTGGGATCGAATTCCAGCTCAAGCGAGAGCGTCTCACTGAAGTCCGTGATCGGACTGAGGTCAGAGAACGTGTCGGCGATCCCGTCCCTACGGAACCACTTGAAGGACTTCCGCTGGATGTCGATCAGGTGTGGCAGCGGGAGGACTTCCTCCAGATTGCCGAACGAATAACGGTCCCGAACGAGGGGGCGAGCAGACACCTAGAACTCCTGGCCGAGAGTCATGAACGTGGGCGAGCCGAAAACGCGACAGGGGACGTGTCGAAAACAACACGAACGACGGGCGCGACCACGGCAACAGGGAATACTAGTGCCCGCGCGGCCAACAGCGCAACCCTGCGGGCAGCACAACCAGACCCCGAAGGGTCGGTCCGGGGCAAACGGTACGTGACCCCTTTCCGGTGGTCAAGCACCGTCATCGAACCGCAATGCGCGACCTTGCGTCGGGAAAGCCGATCGTGTATGAGCCACAACCCCGGTCGGCCTTCGGGTAATCCGAAAACTACGTGACCCCCGGGGTGCGCCCCGGGGGTCACGTATCGGTCGGCGGCGACGCCGCCGACCGGACTACTTAAGCTCGATCGAAGCGCCGGCGGCCTCAAGGGCCTCTTTGGCCTTCTCGGCGTCCTCCTTGGAGGCACCTTCCAAAACGGCGTTGGGGGCACCGTCCACAAGGTCCTTGGCATCCTTCAGCCCGAGGTTCGTGAGCGCACGGACCTCCTTGATGACCTGGATCTTCTTGTCGCCAGCGCCGGTCAGGACAACGTCGAAGGAGTCCTGCTCCTCCTCCTCATCACTGTTGTCGCTCGCCGGGGCGGCGGCGGCCACGGCCACCGGGGCAGCTGCGGTCACACCGAACTTCTCCTCGAAGTCCTTCAGTAACTCGCTCAGCTCCAGCACGCTCATCTCTGCGATCGCGTCGAGGATCTCTTCCTTCGTCGCCATGATCACTCCTCTTCCTTGTTGTCGGTGTCGGTGGCTTCGTCGGTGGACGCCTCATCGGCGACCTCCGCATCGGCTTCGTCAGCAACCGCCACCTCGTCGGCGGCATCGGCTGCATCGGTTTCCTCGTCGGTGGACGCCTCATCGGAAGTCGGAACGCCCGGTGTGTCGTCACTTTGGGTGATAAGGGCCTGCAGGGCGTATGCCATGTTCTGGGGCAGTGCCTGGAGGAGCGCCGCGAACTGCTGCATGGGCGCCGCCATGGCGCCGGCCAACTGGGCCAGTAGGACCTCGCGGGGGGCGATCTCAGCCAGGTTGGAGATCTCCTCGGCGGTCAGCCGCTGCTGGTCGAGCAGGCCGCCCTTGATAACCAGTGAGTCGTTGGCCTTGGCGAAGTCCTTAAGGGCCTTGGCCAAGGCAACTGGATCGCCAGCTGAACCGTCGGGCTGCTCACCGGTGAAGGCGATGGCCGTGGGGCCGGTGAGCAGATCTCCCAGGTCCAGGCCCAGTTCCTCGATAGCGAAGCGGGCCAGGGTGTTCTTGTACACCTTGTACTCGCCTCCGGCTTCGCGGAGGGACCGACGAAGCGCGGCCAACGCTGGGACGTCCAGCCCTCGGTACTCGGTCAGTACCACAGCGTTGCTGGCCGAGAACTTCTCTTGGACCTCCTCGACGACCGCGACCTTCTCGGCTCGGGGTTCACCCACGCTCACACCTCCTCCTTCGTCTTCTCGGTCGGTAGCGGCCCTGCCGCTTCGCCCGATCTCGGTTGCTGCTTCCGGCCGGAGCCGGCCACACGCACCGTCGACCGGGGCCGGGCCGGTTGCCCGCATCCGATCAGGAGGGCTCCCCTGCTCGGGCGGAGTCGACGCCGTGATCCTCGGATCGGACGGTGCCGAATCTCGTTCTGCGCCAGGGCGCAACCCGGAGGTCTTCGGTGAGCGTGTTGATTGTGGTGGTCAGGATATCGGTGGCGCTCCGGAGCCCCACCCACGCCCCGACTGGGGCGCGTCACGGACGACTACTCGGCCACCCGCAGCGGATCGATTCGGATGCCCGGGCCCATCGTCGAGGACACCGACACCTTCTTCAGATAGCGGCCCTTAGCCGAAGAGGGCTTCAGACGCTCTAGTTCCTCGACAGCCGCTTTCAGGTTCGCCGATAGGTCCGAGGCCTCGAAGCTGGCCTTTCCTATGGGCAGGTGAACGTTGCCGAACCGGTCAGTCCGAAACTCGACCTTGCCGCCCTTGAACTCCCCTACCGCCTTGGCGACGTCGTCGGTCACCGTCCCCGACTTGGGGTTCGGCATGAGGCCACGGGGGCCCAGGGAGCGCCCCAACTTGCCGACGGCAGGCATCATGTCCGGGGTGGCGATGGCCACGTCGAAATCCAGCATGCCCCCCTCGACCTCGGCGGCCAGGTCGTCGGCTCCGACATGGTCGGCTCCCGCCTCACGGGCGGCCGCCGCAGCCTCGCCCTGGGCGAACACCGCCACCCGGACGTCTCGGCCCGTCCCCGACGGGAGGGCCACGGTGCCTCGCACCATCTCGTCGGTCTTCCGGGGGTCAACGCCGAGTCGAATCAGCAGGTCGATGCTCTCGTCGAACTTCGCAGCGGCCAGCGAGGACACCAGACCCAGTGCCTCGGAACCCGAGTACATCTGGTCCCGGTCGAATCCGGCCGCTGCCGTGTCGTACCGCTTCCCTGACTTGCCCATGTCGCCCTCTCCTGGCTCCCTCGTCCCAGTCGTGTCCTCCGGCGGGGCGAGGTCCTCCCCTGTCCCGGAACCGCCCAGCGGGCGGCGACTTGTGATTTGAATCCGGTGTCGGTGCTTAGCCGACTGCGATACCCATGCTCCGAGCCGTTCCGGCTACCTGCAACTTGGCGCCCTCAAGGTCGATGGCGTTGAGATCGGGCATCTTGGCTTCAGCGATTTCGGCCACCTGGTCCCAGGTGATCGATCCCGCCTGCTCACGACCGGGGTTCTCCGAAGCCTTCTCCAGGCCGGCGGCCTGACGGATGAGGAACGAGGTGGGCGGCGTCTTGGTGATGAAGGTGAACGACCGGTCCTCGTAGATGGTGATCTCCACCGGGACGATCTGGCCGCGCTTGTCCTCGGTCTTGGCGTTGTACTCCTTGCAGAAGTCCATGATGGCCACACCGTGGGGACCCAACGCCGTACCCACGGGCGGGGCCGGCGACGCCTGACCTGCGGGGATCTGGATCTTCACCATCGCGGCGATTTGCTTCCTAGCCATGGTTCTCTGCTCGTGTCTCGTTGTACTACGTCGGTCCGGGACGCCGGGTCTCGGTCATCGACCACCGGGGTCGATGGGGGGAACGGTCAAGTCTGGTGCGACGCTCAACGATCGGCAACCTCGGTGAACCGTCGCGCCGGTCTCCTCTAAAGCTGGGCGACCTGGGCGAACTCCAACTCGACCGGAGTCTCACGGCCGAAGATGTTGACCAGCACCTTGACCTTTAGCTGATCCTCGTTGATCTCCACGATGGCGCCGGAGAAGTCGGCGAACGGCCCCTCCTTGACCCGGACCGTCTCACCCACACCGAACCCGAAGCGTGCCTTGGACCGCTTGGGCACCACGGCCTCAGACTCGTCGGCCACCGGGAGGAAGGTCTCTACCTCACGCCGGCCCAACTTGGACGGCTTACCCCCCGCCCCGACGAAGTTCACAATCCCCGGGGTGTCTCGGATCACGCTCCAGGCCTCGTCATCGAGGTGGCAGCGCACCAGCAGGTAGCCGGGGAAGACCTTCTTGGAGACAGTGACCTTCTTACCGCTACGGAACTCGTCGACGTCCTCCATCGGGATCTCGACCTCGAGGATGCGATCCTCGAGGTGCATCGACGTGGTGCGGGCCTGGAGGTTCTGCTTGACCTTCTTCTCGTAGCCCGACTGAGTGTGGACCACGTACCAGCCGCCGGGACGGTCGTAGGCGCTTTCCCGCACGGGAGCCGGCTCCCCGTCTCCGTCTCCGTCGAACAGATCGTCCTCGTCGAGCACCTCGACCACCGGCTCGTCGGCGGCCGGGGCGTCGGGCTCGGACGGGGCGTCACCGGTGGGCAGCAGGTCAGCAGCCGCGTCAGTGGTGAGGCCGCCTTCGGGCACCTCGTCAACGACCGCAACGGTCTGTTCGACCGTACCGGTGGGTAGGAGATCGGCTGCCACGTCGACGACGTCGGTGGTGGCTTCGGGTTCTTCGGTGGTGCTCATCAGACGTCGAACAGCTCCAGGACGGACTGGGAGAAGATCCAGTCGAGGCCGGCTACCACGGCCGTGATGGCAAGGATGGTGATGATGACCACCGTGGTGTAGTTACCGGTCTCCGAACGTGACGGCCAGGCGACCTTGCGCAACTCGGCACGGACCTCGCGACTGAACTGGGCGATCCCGGTCCGCTCCTCAGCAGGACGCTGCTGCTGGCGACGCTGGCGGATCGGCTCGCCGTCGGCGTCGACCTCCCCCTGACGCTGCAGCATGCGCTTCTGCTCGCGGTTCATCGACATTGTCGGGCCTCGGATCGAGTATCGGAACGGTAGGTCAGGCTATTGGCGGTACGGACGACGCGCGCCCAGGCGGGATAAGGATAAACGGACACGGCGACCGGTCTTGCAGGGCAGGAGGGACTCGAACCCCCAACCGCCGGTTTTGGAGACCGGTGCTCTACCAATTGAGCCACTGCCCTGAGTCCCGACCTCCGACCCGGAGTCGGAATCGGGGGGCGGTAGGAGCGAAGGTTACCAGCGGCCTCTGACCATCCCCTCGTGGGGACGGACCTGAACCCGACGACCGGCTACTGGACTGCCGGTCGGAGAACACTCAGCGCGTCTCCTTGTGATCCACGTGGCTACGGCACCAACGGCAGTATTTCTTTAGCTCGATGCGCTCGCGTGTGTTCGCCTTGGACTTGGTGGTGATGTAGTTCCGGCGCTTGCACTCCTGGCACTCCAGGGTGACCTGTGTTCGCTTGTCGGACGCCATGTCGGCTTCGCTCCTTCGGTGGCCCTCCGTGGCGGGCACTTTGTCGTATCGGCCACTGGCTCGAGCCGATGCTTGTAGCGACGGACAGATTCGAACTGTCGACCTCTCGATTATGAGTCGAGCGCTCTCACCAGCTGAGCTACGTCGCCAGCGAGCTCCCTGACAGAATCGAACTGTCGACCTTCTCCTTACCATGGAGACGCTCTGCCGACTGAGCTAAGGGAGCCTGACCACCTCGCGATGGCCGGGCACAAGGATGCCACGCGATCCGGCCTTTCCCACCGCCGATAGCCGTCGCCGCAAGCCTCGCGGGTCCTGGTCCGCCCCGTCCCCGCCCGGCCGCAAGGTACCGTCGGCCCCATGGAGATCCGGCTTGCCGGGTCCGGCGACACAGAGGCGATCCGGGCCATTTACAACCACGAAGTGATCACCTCGACGGCCACCTTCGACCTGGTGGAACGCAGCCTCGAGGACCAGAAAGAATGGTTGGCCGCTCGAGCCGGTGCGTTCAGCGTGCTGGTAGCCGAGATCGACGACGAGGTGGCCGGGTTCGCCTCGCTGTCACCGTTCCGCGAACGGGCCGCCTACCGCAGCACAGTGGAGAACTCCGTCTACGTGGCCGCCGACCACCGGGGCCGCGGCGTCGCCGACCGGCTCCTGGGGAACCTCTTGGAGGTGGCCCGCACCAGCGGCTTTCACTCAGTAATCGCCCGGATCGGTGGGAACAACGAGGCCAGCACAGCCCTGCACGCCAAGCACGGCTTCCGCGAGGTAGGGGTGGAACGCCAGGTGGGGCGCAAGTTCGGGCGCTGGCAGGACGTCACGGTCATGCAGGTTGTCTTCGACGAAGCCTGACCCGACGGATCAGGCTTCCCAGCGGTCAGAACCCGGGACAGCGGCGGGCCCGCCAAAGCGGACCCGCCCACATACCTCGTCTGGTGGGCCGGGGAGGATTTGAACCTCCGAAGGCAATGCCGACGGGTTTACAGCCCGTTCCCTTTGGCCACTCGGGCACCGACCCAGGAGAAGGGAAGGCTATCCACGCCCCCAAGTCTCCCCTACCGGATCCCCCGCCCGGACGGCTCGCGCCAACTGGATAGGGTGCGCGCATGCCGAGTTTCGACGTCGTGTCCGAAATCGATCTCCAGGAGGTCCGCAACGCCGTAGACCAGGCAGCCCGTGAGGTCCGTACCCGGTTTGACTTCAAGGGGACCGACTCCGTCGTGGAGCTCCAAGACGGTGCCATCAAGTTGGAGTCCTCCACCGAAGACCGTCTGGCCGCCCTGGTCGTCGTTCTGGAAGAGAAGTTGGTCCGCCGGAAGGTCTCGCTGAAGTCCCTGAACTGGGGCACAGTGGACGAGGCCAGCGGCGGCCGGTCCCGCCAGTTGGCCGGGCTCCAGGCGGGTATCGACTCTGACCGGGCCCGAACGCTAAACCGGACCATCAAGGACCTGGGCCTCAAGGGGATCCAGTCCCAGACCCAGGGTGATCAGGTACGGGTGACGGGAAAGAAAAGGGACGCACTGCAGGAGGTCATCGCGGCGCTCAAGGCCGCTGACCTGGGAATCCCCCTCCAGTTCACCAACTTCCGGGACTGACGCCGGACAGGAAACCACGGCCAACGGTCGGACGGCGGTCAGCGGACAATCGGGCCGGTGCTCCAGTCGCCGGTCCGCAGCCGTGCGATGCGCTCCTCGGCCGGTGGGTGAGTCGAGAACATGCGGGAACCACCACCCCCTCGGGCCTGGGCCCGCAGGGGATCCACGATGTAGGCCGAGGCCTGATTGGGATCTACGCCGGACGGGATCCGACCCGCTGCCATCTGGAGCTTCTCCAACGCCCGGGCCAACGGCTCACCGTCGCCAATCAGGCGGGCCGCTGAGGCGTCGGCCTGGAACTCCCTGCTCCGGCTGATGGCCGCCTGAATCATCATGGCGGCCATCGGGGCAAGGATTGCGAAGGCGATCCCGCCAATCGGGTTGCGGCCCCGATCACGACCACCTCCTCCGAACATGGCGGCGAACATCGCCATGCGGGCGATCATTGTGATGGCCATGCCGATGGTGGCGGCCACCGACCCGATGAGGATGTCGCGGTGGCGAACGTGCATGAGTTCGTGGGCAAGCACGCCCCGGACCTCCGTCCTGTCCAGCATTTCGAGCAGCCCGCGGGTGACGGCCACCGCGGCGTGGTCCGGATTGCGGCCGGTAGCAAAAGCATTGGGCTGCGGGTTGGGCGTGACGTAGAGCTTCGGCATCGGTAGGTCCGCCGCTGTTGAGAGCTCCCGCATGATGCGGTGGTACTCGGGGTACTCCACCGGATCGGCTGGCACCGCCTTGGCTGAAGCGATAGCGATGCGGTCGCTGAACCAGTACGAGCCACCGACGAAGGCCAGGCCCAGGGCCATGCCGAAGACCATCCCGCCGTTGCCTCCGATGGCACCACCCACGACGATGAATAGGCCTCCTAAGAGGGCCAGAAGAGCGAAGGTCTTGGCTGTGTTCAACATGGGAAGGGCGTGCTCCTCGTCTGATTGGAGGTCCATGGTACGGCGGCGACCCGCCCGCCGGAACGCGCCGGCCACCGACCGAGCAGCGATCAGAGGTCGTAGTAGCCGGAGTGTAGGTAGACCGTCGGGACCCCCGCCGACCGGTACATCTCGGCGTTGCGGGGGTCGTCGTCCACGGCCAACTCCACCTGGTGGCCGTCGGCCCGCAGCCCGGCCAGGGCGGTGGCCTTCACATCCGGTGAGCTGCGGTGGTCGCCGTCGGCGCGCATGACCAGCATGTCCCATCCCACGCTGTGGTGGTCCAGCCACGCCGTCGTGGTGTCGACCAAGCGGGCCGGACGGGCCGTCAGCAAGATGGTCGTGCGGCCACCCACCAAGTGCTCCACGAGGCGAATCCCCTCCGGGATCGGAGGGTCAGTGACTGTCGCCTCAAAGAAGCGGTCCCAGGCCCGGGTCTCGCCGGCCAGCAGGTGCTGACGCCCCGAGGCGTCGGACAGCACTCCATCGACGTCGACCACCACTGCGGGCCCGCGGGCCCCTGGACGAGTCCCGGGGAAGTGAACGGCTTCCGTGGCTCAGTCCTCCTGTGGGGACTCGGCGGCCCGGATTCGGATCTCGTCGACCACACCCGAGTCGGCCAGAGTCGTCGTGTCACCCAGGTCTCGTCCCTCGGCCACGTCGCGCAGCAGCCGGCGCATGATCTTCCCGCTCCGGGTCTTGGGCAGGTCGGGTACCAAGACCACGGCCTTGGGTCGGGCGATGGGTCCCAGCTTGGTGGCCACGTGGGCCCGGACCTCCTCGCCCAGCTCGGTCGACGCCTCATGGGTCCCCCTCAGGATGACGTAGCCCACGATGGCCTGACCGGTGGTGTCGTCGGTGGCCCCCACCACGGCCGCCTCGGCCACCGCTGGGTGGTCAACGAGGGCCGACTCCACTTCGGTGGTCGAAATGCGGTGGCCGGACACGTTCATCACGTCGTCCACCCGACCTAGGAGCCACAGGTAGCCGTCCTCGTCCAGTTTGGCGCCGTCACCGGCGAAGTACCGGCCCTCGAACCGTGACCAGTAGGTCTCGGTGTAACGCTCCGGGTCACCCCAGATGCCCCGCAGCATCGACGGCCACGGCCGGGTGATGGTCAGGTAGCCACCCCCCTGGGCCACCGGGTGGCCTGCGTCGTCGACCAGCTCGGCGAACACCCCGGGAATGGGTTGGCAGGCGGAGCCCGGCTTGGTGGTCGTGACACCGGGCAGTGGGCTGATCATGTGGCCGCCGGTCTCGGTCTGCCACCAGGTGTCCACGATGGGGCACGACGACCCTCCGATGTGGGTGTGGTACCAAATCCAGGCCTCAGGGTTGATGGGCTCGCCCACCGTACCCAGCACCCGCAGCGAGGACAGGTCGTGGGCCGACGGCTCGGCCGTTCCCCATTTCATGAAGGTCCGGATCGCCGTCGGGGCGGTATACAGCTGGGTAACCCCGTAGCGCTCGATGATGTCCCACAGCCGATCCCGGGGCCATGAGGACCGGTCGCCGGTACGGAACTCGGGAAGCGGGGTGTCCGGAGTGCCCTCGTACATAACCGAGGTACACCCGTTAGCCAGCGGGCCGTAGACGATGTAGCTGTGCCCGGTCACCCAGCCGATGTCGGCCGCGCACCAGTAGAC
Source organism: Acidimicrobiales bacterium (assembly GCA_022452035.1). NCBI lineage: Bacteria > Bacillati > Actinomycetota > Acidimicrobiia > Acidimicrobiales > Acidimicrobiales bacterium. Next base: position 79,956 of record JAKURV010000001.1, read on the forward strand.
GTCCTCGTCGGCCCGGATGTCGAAAACCGTCCGGTGGGTGTAGGCCACCTGGGTCAGGTAGCCGCCGGTGGTGTGCATGATGCCCTTGGGCTTGGCCGTGGTCCCTGACGTGTACAGCAGGTACAGCAACTGCTCGGAGTCCATAGGTTCGGCCGGACAGTCGCTTGAGGCCCCGGCCATCAGGTCGTGCCACCAGAGGTCGCGGCCCTCGACCATCGTCACCTCGGTGTCGCACCTGTTGACGACCACCACGTGTTCCACCGACGGGGCGCCGGATTCTAGGGCGGCGTCCACGTTGACCTTCAGGGCCGACGGCTCGCCACGGCGGTAGCCGGCATCGGCGGTGATGACCAGCCGGGCCTCGGCGTCCTCGCAGCGATCCACGATGGAATCGGGGGAGAAACCGCCAAAGACCACGCTGTGGGCTACCCCGATACGGGTGCAGGCCAGCATGGCCACCGGTAGCTCGGGGATCATCGGCATGTAGATAGCGACCCGGTCGCCACGCTCTAGGCCCAGCCCATTCAGGACGTTGGCGAACCGGCAGACCTCGTCCAGTAGATCGGCGTAGGTGATCTCCCGGGTGTCGCCCGGCTCCCCCTCCCAGAAGTAGGCAATGCGGTCGCCCAGGCCAGCCTCCACATGCCGGTCCAGGCAGTTGACCGACATGTTCAGCTTCCCTCCGACGAACCACTGGGCGAAAGGGAGGTCCCATTCCAGGGTGGTGTGGAAGTCCTCGTCCCAGGTGAGCAGCTCGCGGGCCTGTCGGGCCCAGAAGGCCTCGTAGTCGGCAGCTGCCTCCTCGTGGTGCGAGGTATCGCTGAGTGCTGCTGCGGCGGTGAACTGCTCGGACGGCGGGAACGTCCGGTCCTCGACGTAGTAGTCCTCGATGGTCGGTTCGCCCATGTCGCCCCCGTGGTTCCCTGCCAGCCTTCCGTGGCTCCGGCCGGGGACCGGACCCTAGTCAGCGACGGTCGTCCGGTCAGCCGCCGCCGGCGGCTGACCACTCCAGGACCGTAAACCCTCCCAGGCCATCGGCATCCAGGAGCGCCTCAGCCTCGGCCACTCGGCTCCGGGCCCGCAGGGCCTCTAGGTCGCCCAGCCCGGCCCGCTCCTTCCAGACCTGCCGCCCTTCGTCTACCAGGTGGTCGATCCCGTGCTCACCGAGGAAGGTCGCCTGGTTGGTGGTCACCGCACCGTCGGGCAACTGGTCGACGGCAATCTCCACGGTCACATCCTGCCCGCCAGGAACCGCGGTGGCCGGCCCGCCCCGTCCGTGGCCGCGATAGGTCCTTAGCCAGTCGGTCCACGGGCGGGAGGCCATCTCCTCGGTGGACGAGGCGTAGTCCACGACCAGCACCGACCCGTCCAACAGCGACGACCGGGCGGTGCTGACCCACCGGGCCGCCCCAGCCTGTACGGGGATCCGGGCACCGTCATCTGGCTCGACGGACACCGGCGGTTCGACAACCGGGCCCCGGGTCTCGACAAACTCTCCTGTCTGATCCACGTCGACTCGAATCTCGTGCCACCGACCGCCTGTGGCTTCCAGCAGACCGAAGGCCAGGTTGTCCAGCAGCTCGTTAGCCAAGACCACACCGGGCACAAGCCCTCGGGTGAAGGCCTCTGCCAGGTCGGCTACTGACCGCACCCTGTCGTCGACCGGTTGTTGGGACCGTAGGGCTGCTGAACGCTCCACCATGACGTATTGGCCGGTGGCCAGGCAGGCCGGCTGGGCGTCTCGGATGCTGCGAGCCAGCGTTCCTACCCCGGCCGCCGCTTCGACCACGGTGAAGTCCGTCGGTCGGCCCATGGCCTCCCACCGGTTGTCTAGCCATCTAGCCACTACGGCACCGAACAGGGGCCCGACTTCGGGCGAGGTCAGGAAGTCTCCCCGACGGCCAGCTGCACCGCCCGAGGCGTAGAAGCCGCCCGCCTCGTCGTACAGACAGGCCTCGACCCACTGGTCGAAGGGCAGCGGTCCCGAGGAGCGGATCCGCTCAGCGAGGCGATCGGCCAACGGCCGGTCGTCGATGTCAGCCTCCGAGGGCCAGCAGGCTGACGTCGGTGAAGCGGGCCACCAACTGGGGCGCCACACCGAAGGCCAGCGTCACCACGCCGCACAGGACGAGAGCCGAGGCCAGCGACGGCGTCACAGGAACCGGGTCCCGGTCGCCGTGCAGCGGGTCGTCGGCCCACATGCGACGGGCCAGGGCGGCGTAGTAGTAGAGGGCGATCACCGAGTTCACGGCACCTACGGCGGCCAGGACGTAGCCCCACGGCTCGCCAGCCGTGGCCAGCACCCGGAACACCTCGAACTTTGCGAACCATCCGCCCAGCGGTGGGATGCCCGCCAGCGAGAACAGGAATGCCGTCATGGCGATGGTCAACCCGGGTGCGAAATGGAAGGCCCCGGCGAACGATGTGACGTCGGCCGAACCGGTCCGTCGAGCCAGCGAGATGATCACGGCGAAGGCACCCAGGTTCATGGCCGTGTAGATGACCAGATAGGTGACGGTGGCCGACAGGGCCTGGTCGCCGTTGGCCAGCCCGTGGCCGGCCACGGCCAGCGGGGCGATCATGAAGCCCGTCTGGGCCACGCCCGAGTAGGCCATGAGGCGCACCACGTTGGTCTGGCGCAAGGCGATCAGGTTGCCGACCGTCATGGACAGGGCGGCCAGGATCCAGATCAACGGTTCCCACACCTCGCTGCGGGAGTAGAAACCCACAAAGACGAGGGCCAGCAGGGCAACAAAGCCTGCCGCCTTGGAGGCCACCGACAGGAAGGCGGTGACCGGGGTGGGCGCCCCTTCGTAGACGTCGGGTGCCCAGGTGTGAAACGGGACGGCCGACACCTTGAAGGCGAAGCCGGCCACCACGAACACGATGCCCATGGTCACGACGGCCGTCGAAGTCCCTGCGGCGGCTACGCCGGCACCTATTTCGGACAGCAGGGTGGAGCCCGTCACGCCATAGAGGAGCGACATGCCGTAGAGCATCACCGCCGAGGCGAACACACCCATCAGGTAGTACTTAAGGCCGGCTTCGGTGGAGTGGAGGTCCCGCTTGCGCCACGCCACCAGCAGGTACGCCGGGATGGACAGCAACTCCAGGGCCACGAAGATGGAGACCAGATCGCGGGCCGAAGCCATCATCACCATGCCCATGACTGAGGCCAGAAGCAGGCCGTAATACTCGTTCTCCCAGTAGTCCCCTTCGGCCACGTAGTTGGTGGACAGTAGGACGACCACGTATCCAGCCAGCAGGAACACGGCCTTCATTACCAGCGAGAAGTCGTCGACCACGTAGGCGCCGCTGAACATCACCCGGTCGGCACCGTCCACGGCCAGAGTCAGCAGGGGAACGGCGGTGGCCAGCAAGCCAAGGCCAGCTAGGCCCGCTGTGTAGGGACGGGCCTTCTCCAGGAACAGGATGTCGACCAGCGTTATCAGGGCCCCCATCGAGAGCAGCACGAGCTCGGGCGCGATGCCGTGCCAGTCGATCGCCGGCCTCTGGAAGGCCAGGATAAGGAGGTCGTGAGCCACGGGCTAGTTCCCGGCCGCGTGCTCGTCGTCGGCTTCGGAACCGTGGTCGTCGAAGCCATAAGCCTCGCCGCATCCCAGGGCCTCGGCTTCCTCGCCCGCCTCCACGGTGAGGCATGGGGTCAACGAAGCGTCCACCGCGCCGTCGGTGACCCGGAAGACCAGGTTGGGGTAGATGCCGATGGCCACGATGAGGGCCAGCAACGGCGCCCAGGAGATCCACTCGTGCTTCGTGGTGTCAGTGATGTGCGGATCGTCGGCGAACTCGCTCGGCGGCGTCCCGAAGGCGGCCCGCTGGAGCAGCCACAGGAGGTAGCCGGCGGCCAGCACGGTGCCCAGGGCGGCCACCACCATGTAGGTGCGGAAGGTCTCCACGGGTACACCGTTTGCTGGGTTGTACGCCGAGAGGATGGCTGGGAACTCGCCCCAGAACCCGGCCAGGCCCGGCAGACCCAGTGACGCCATGGCGCAGAGTCCGAAGATCCAGCCCATGCGGGGGGCCTGCACTAGGAGGCCGCCGAGGCGACTGATCTCCAAGGTGTGGTACCGCTCCTTCACCGAGCCGGCGAGGAAGAAGAGCATGCCGGTAATCAGGCCGTGGGCGACCATGCCCATGATTGCCGCGTTGATCCCGAAGTCGGTCAGCGTGGCGATGCCCAGCATCACGAAGCCCATGTGGGCCACTGACGAGAAGGCGATCAGGCGCTTCATGTCCGTCTGGGCCAAGCAGCCCAGGGCGCCGTAAATGATGCCCACCACGGCCAGCAGGCCGATCCACGGGGCCCAGGCCACCGCCGCCTCGGGCAGGATCGGGATGGCGATCCGGATGAAGCCGTAGGTGCCGAGCTTCAACAGGACGGCAGCCAGGATGACCGAACCGACGGTAGGCGCCTGAGTGTGGGCGTCGGGCAGCCAGGTGTGGAATGGGAACATCGGCACCTTGATCCCGAAGCCCAGGAACATGCCGCCGAAGATCCACAGCTGGGCCGTGCGGGACACGCCGCCGTGGGCCACGGCGTCGGCCAGGCCGGTGAAGGTGAAGGTTTCAGCTCCGGTGAGGAAGAACAGGGCCAGGAAGCTGACCAGCATGAGGGCCGACCCGAACAGGGTGAACAGGAAGAACTTCAGCGAGGCGTAGCGCCGGTCTTCTCCGCCCCACACGGCGATCATGAAGAACATGGGCAGGAGCACGACCTCGAAGAACACGAAGAAGAGCACCAGGTCCTGGGCTACGAAGGTGCCGATCATTCCCGTCTCGAGGATCAGGATCAGGATCAGGAAGGCCTTCGGGTTGGTCGGCTCCGGGAAGTGGTTCCAGCTGTAGACGATGCACGCCGGAACCACCAGCATGGTCAGCAGGATCAGCGGCAGGCTCATGCCGTCGATGCCCACCGAGTAGTGGCTGGAGATGACGTCGATCCAAACCCGGTCGACCGCGAATTGCAGGCGGTCGGTGTGGTCCAGGTCGAACGACAGAAGGAGGAGCACGCCCACGAACGCCACCCACAACGAGGTAACGAGCGCGACCATCTTGTGCCGGTCCTCACGCTCCCGGGGGATGAGCATCATGACCGCTGCCCCCACCAGCGGTGAGAAAGTGGCGAGCGTGATGCCCCAACCGTCGAGCAGGTTTTCCATCTCGGCGTCTCCTAGACGATGACGATGAGTACGCCGGCTAGGACCGTGGCTGCCGCGAACAGGATCGCCGCGTAGCTCTGGACTTTGCCGGAGTTGATCTTGCGAAGTTCCTCACCTGTGGCAGATGAGGCAGAACCCGAGGCGTTGACTGCCCCGTCGACTACCAGCTGGTCGACTTTCTCGTAGACGACAACCCCCGCCTTCACGGCGGTCTCGCCGACCAGGTCGACCGTCCGGTCGATGACCTGCTGGTTGATCCGATAGGCGAAGCGGGCCACCGGCCCCTTCGTCCCGTCGACCACCACCTCGTTGTACAGGTGGTCGAGGTAGTACTTGTTGGCCAGCAGGGTGTGCCCCATGCGGGCCAGCGGGTACTTCGTGGTCGGGCCGTCAGGCAACTCGGTCAGGCTGGTGCCGGCGACCTTTGAGGCCGCCTCGACCTTCACGAAGTAGTACCAACCGGCGGCCGCTATGCCACCCACGACGACCAGGGTGGACACGACAGCTAATGACCAGCTGGGCGTCCCATGGCTGATGGCCGGGAAGTAGCCGGCCACCGGCTCCACAAAGTGGCCGAACCGCTCCTGGAGCGAACCGGGCGCCATCTGGAAGCCCTTGGGCAGGTTCACGAACCCGGCCACCACGGCCAGGCCAGCCAGGATCCACAGCGGCACTGTGATCCGCGGGCCGGACTCGTGCGGTTGGCCGTGGCCCCGGAACTCGCCGAAGAACGTCAGGTAGACGCAGCGCGTCATGTAGGCCGCAGTGAGCGCCGCGGTGAGCATGCCCATGCCCAGCATGAGGGTGTAGGCACCGTTGCCGCCCGTTCCGCCCAGCAGGCCCCAGCCGCCGGTCCCGACCAGGATTTCGTCCTTGGACCAGAAGCCAGCCAGCGGAGGCAGGCCAGCCAGGGCGACGGTGCCGATCATGAACGTCCGGTAGGTGTGGGGCATGTGTTTGCGGAGGCCGCCCATGTCGGACTTCATGTCGAAGCTGTGCACGGCGTGGCTGACCGACCCGGAGCCCAGGAACAGGCAGGCCTTGAAGAAGGCGTGGGTGAACAGGTGGAACATGGCCGCTGTCCAGGCCCCTACACCCAGGGCCATCACCATGTAGCCCAGCTGGGAGATCGTGGAGTAGGCCAGCACCTTCTTGATGTCCCGCTGCACGAAGGCCAGGCAGGCACCCACGATGGTGGTCAGGCCGCCGATGAAGGCCATCAGGTTGATGGAGCTCCCACCGATCTGGAAGCCCTCGAAGAACACCCCGTACATGCGGGCGATCATGAACACGCCGGCCACCACCATGGTCGCTGCGTGAATGAGCGCGGATACGGGTGTCGGACCGGCCATGGCGTCGGGCAGCCAGGTGTGCAGGAAGAACTGGCCCGACTTGGACATGACGGCGGCCATCAGGCAGCACGAGGCGATGAGCAGCGTCGTGTGGGACAGCGCCCCGCTGGAGGCCAGGGCATTGGTCTCGGCGATGGAGAACGAGCCGAAGCGGTCGGGTAGCGCCGAGCCGACAGCAAAGAAAAGGACGGTCACACCGACCAGTAGGCCCATGTCGCCGACCCGGTTCGTCAGGAAGGCCTTGAGCGCCGCGTCGCTGTTGGGCTTCTCCTCCCACCAATGGCCGATGAGGACAAAGGAGCAGACGCCGACCAGTTCCCAGGCACACAGAAGTTGCAGGGTGTTCTCTGACACCACCAGCAGGAGCATCGAGGCGCTGAACAGCGACAGGAAGGCGAAGAAGTGGGTGTACCTGCGGTCCCCGTGTACGTAGTCGGTGGAATACACGTGTACGAGCAGCGACACCAGGGTCACCACCAGGAGCATCATGACCGCCGGGCCGTCGACGAGGGTCCCGATGGTGAACTCGACGCCGTTGGTCTGGAACCAGGTGGCGGTGCGGTGAACGGCCAGCGACGGGTGACCGTGGGCGTCAGCGTGGGCGTCAGCGTGGGCGTCGTGGACGACTACAGCCCGGTGGACCTCCTCGCCGTGGTAGTCGTCCCGGTGGTCGACCCAGGCGGCTCCGGTCACCACGGCCAGCAGGAAGGCGATGCCGAGGGCTGCCACACCCAGCTCCGAGCCGCCACGGGGCATGCGCTTGCCGAAGAACAGGATGCCCACGAAGGACAGAGCGGGCAGCAGCGGGATCAGCCACACATTGCGCAGGAACCAGTTGCCCCCCTCGGTGATCCCGAGGGCTAGGCCACCTCCATCCGTCGAGGCGGCGATGGTGAGGAGTTCGGTCATCGGCTCAGCCCCTCAGCTGGTCGATCTGCGTCAGGTCGATGGACCGACGGTTCCGGTACAGGAGCAGCACCATGGCCAGGCCCACCCCGACTTCGGCGGCCGCCACGGCGATCACGAACAGGGCGAATACCTCACCGCCCACCGTCTCGCGGAAGGCCCCGAAGGCCACCAGGTTGAGGTTCACGGCGTTGAGGATGAGCTCAATGGACATGAGTACCAGGACGCCGTTTCGACGGGCCAGCACGCCGTAGACGCCGATGGCGAACAGGACGGCGGATAGCAGCAGGAACTGGTTCAGCAGCACGTCAGTCCCTCCTCGCCACCACGATGGCCCCGATGAGGGCGGCCAGCAGGAGGACCGACACTGCCTCGAAGGGCACGATGTAGTCGCTGAAGATGCTGTCGGCGAGTTCGGCGGTGGTGCTGGGCCCGGACCGTGACAACTCGGCGTCCTCAAACGACTCGACCAGGGCGGCAGCCATGACGCCAAACACCAGCAGGCCCACTAGGCCCGCCACGAGGCGCCGCTCACCGGTCACGCCGTCGTCCTCGCCGAACGACCCCTTGGTGAGCATGATGCCGAATAGGAACAGCACGACGATGGCCCCGATGTAAACCAGCACCTGGGTCACCCCCACGAACTCGGCGCCCAGCAGGATGAACATGCCGGCTACCCCGGCCAGCACGACGACCAGGTAGAGGGCGGCGTGGACCACGTTGCGGGTCGTCACCATACGGAGGGCGGCGACCACCATGGCGAGGGCCATGACGCCGAAGGCGACGTTCTGGGCTACCAGCACCTCGCCGCTCGACAGGCGGTCCATTCCCTCCAGGGCGGCCAGCACGCTCACCGCGGCACCTTGGCCTTCTTGGCCTCGCTGCCCGTCTCGTATTCCTGGAAGTCCGGGACGGTCTCCATCCACTGGCTGAGCTTTGACTTGTCGTGGAGGAGGTCGGCGATCTTCGGTTCCGAATACTCGAATTCGGGCGACCAGAACAGGGCCTCGAACGGGCAGACATCGACGCAGATGCCGCAGTACATGCACAGGGCGAAGTCGATGTCGAAGCGGTCCAGGGCGTTCTTCTGTCGGGGCTTGCCGCCGGGGCGGCGGGGCGGCGCCTTGTATTTGTGACCCTCGATGTAGATGCACCAGTCCGGGCATTCGCGGGCGCACAGCATGCAGGCTGTGCAGTTCTCCTCGTGGAGGGTGATGACGCCGCGGGCCCGGGGGGTCGGGGTCTCCTTGACCTTCGGGTACTGCACGGTGTGCGAGCCCTTGGTCAGGGTGCGCACCATGGTCCGCATGGTGACGCCGAGACCCTTGAGGAGTCCGGGGAGGCGGGGGACGGAGGGCATCAGAAAACCACCTTTAGGACGCCGGTCACCACGATGTTGATCAACGAGAGCGGGATGAGGACCTTCCAGGCCAGCTGCTGGAGTTGGTCCTCCCGGAAGCGCGGATATGTGAAGCGGAACCAGAAGATGAGGAAGGCCACCAAGATGACCTTGCCCAGCAGGATGGCCGGGCCCAGCACGTTGAACAGGTCGCTGGTCGGGTCCAGGCCGGGCACGTACCAGCCGCCAAGGAAGAGGGTGGCGGCCAGGGCCGAGAAGATGCCCGCCGTGGCGAACTCGGCAATGAAGAACAGCAGGAACCGGAGGCCGCTGTACTCGGTGAGGTAGCCGGTCACCAGTTCCGACTCGGCCACCGGCATGTCGAAGGGGGGCTGGGTCAGCTCTGCCTGCACGGCGATGAGGAAGATGGCGAAGCCCAGGAACTGGGTGAGGATGAACGGATTTCCGATTCCGCCCCATCCGAAGATCTCGCCTGTGGCCTGGGCCATCACGATGTCCTGGACGTTCAGCGTGCCGGCCTGAATGACTACGCCCATAACGGCTAGCACCAGCGGTAGCTCGTAGGCCACCAACTGTCCAGCGGCCCGCAGGGCGCCTAGCAGCGAGTACTTGGACGACGAGGCCCAACCGGCCATGAGGATCCCGATGACCGAGATCGACGACACGGCCAGGGCAAAGAAGATTCCGGTATCAATGTCGATGAACCACGCGTCTGGTCCGGCTGGGATGACCAGAACCAGCAGGAAGGTCGAGATGAGGACTACGAAGGGCGCCGCCATGAACACCCATCGGTCGGCCTTGCGGGGGAGGATGTCCTCCTTCTGGAGGAACTTGCCTACCTCGGCCAGGAGCTGCAAGGAACCGTACGGCCCGGCCTCCATGGGCCCGAGCCGACTCTGCATGAAGCTCATCATCTTGAACAGGAACAGGTAGACCAGCGTCCCGGCGGGCAACAGCACGGCCAGCAGGCCGACCACGGCCCGGATTCCGGTCTGCTGCCACCAGGCCAACTCGACGGCAAGGGTGAGGGCGCCGTTCACCGGTCGATGTCCCCGAGGATGAAGTACAGGCTGGCCAGGATCGAGATGACGTCCGGGACGTAGGTGCCCTCCAACAGCCACGGCGTGATGGAGATGTTGTTGAACGAGGCCGACCGGATCTTCACCCGGTAGGGAACCAGGTCGCCCTTGGAGACTACGTAGTAGCCCATCACACCCAGCGGGTTCTCGGTCTCCACGTAGGCCTCGCCGGCCGGGACCTTGATGATGCGGGGCACCTTGGCCATGACCGGACCGGAGGGCATGCCGTCTAGCAGCTGGTCGACCATGTCGCAGGCCTCGCGGACCTCCTGCAGGCGCACCCAGTAGCGGGCGAACGAGTCGCCGTCCGGATGCGTCCAGACCTTCCAGTCCAGTTGGTCGTGGACCAGGCCGATGCCGCCGTCACGGCGGAGGTCCCAATCCACACCGCTTGCTCGGATGTTGGCCCCCGAAAGCCCGTAGGCCAGACCCACGTCAGCCGGGATGACACCGATTCCCCGGGTCCGGGCCTGGAAGATCTCGTTGCCGGTGACGAGGTCCTCCATCTCATTGCAGAACGTGCGGATGCGGCCCAGCACGCTCTTCGTCTCCTCGGTCCAACCCTTGGGGAGGTCGTCCTTGAGGCCGCCGATGCGGTCGAAGTTGGGGTGGAAGCGGCCGCCGGTGACCGCCTCGATCTGGTTGAGTACGAACTCGCGGTCGCGGAAGGCGAAAAACACCGGGGTGACGGCGCCCAGCTGCACGCCCATGTCCCCCAGGAACAGGACCACGTTGGCGATCCGGGACAGCTCGAACAGGACGGTGCGGATCCACTGGGCCCGCGGCGGTGCCTCGACGTCCATGAGCCGCTCAGCGGCCAGGATGAACGGCACCTCGTTGGCGAAACTGCCCAGCCAGTCGATGCGGTTGACCAGAGTCGTCACCTGCGGGTAGGTACGGACCTCGGCCAACTTCTCGTAGCCGCGGTGCATGTAGCCCATGATCGGCTCGGCCCGTGTCACCCGCTCGCCGTCCAGTTTGACGACGACCCGCAGCGTGCCGTGGGTGGCCGGGTGCTGGGGACCGATGTTGAGCGTCATGCCCTCGGTCTCGATCTCGACGTTGACCCGTGCATCACTGGCCTGGCCGGTGATGTAGGCGAGTTGGCGGGTGTCGTCCACAGCGGTCACGACCCGTCCCCCTCGTCCTCGTCTTCGTCACCGTCATCGCCGGGCATTAGCTCCACGTCGACGATGCCCGGCCAGGGTTTCACCCGTCGGGCCAGCAGCGGATAGTCCTTACGCAAGGGATTCCCCTCGAAGTGGGACGGCAGGTAAAGGTGCACCTGGTTTGGGTGACCCCGAAACGAGATGCCGAACATCTCCCAGGCCTCCCGCTCGTGCCAGTTAGCACCCGGGTACACCGGGACCCAGGAGTCGGCCTCGGGGTAGTCGTCGACCAGGTCGGCCTTGACGGTGATACCGAGGTGGCCCACCGGATCGTGGACCCGGGCCAGCAGTTGGAATCGGGTGCCTCCCCCGGCCAGGCCCCACCCCATCTCGGCGTCCGCTTCGGCGTCGCCGGGCTCCTGGTCGACCTGGGCGTCCATGTCGCGCCCGTAGGGCGAGGGCTGCCAGTCGATTGCCGACAGGAAGTTGAAGTAGGACATGGCGCATCGATCCCGGAGGGTCCGGGCGGCGTCCACCCAGGCTCCTGCGTCGACCCGCGCCCACACGTCGACCCCGGGGGCCACGTGGTGCTCAACTAGACCTTCGCCCAGAGCGTCGCCCAGGGCGGCCACCAAAGCGTCGCGGCGCTCGTCGACCGGGGGGGCCTCTATGGCCTCGTCCCCGTCTGGGACGGGGGTATCGGTGTCAGGAGACGACAATGGGATCACCGGTCCAGCGCTCGGTCATGTCCTCGGTGGCTATGCGCTCCTGGAGCAGCACGATTCCTTCCAGCAGGGCCTCAGGGCGAGGCGGGCAGCCGGGCACGTAGACGTCGACGGGCACGATCTGGTCCACGCCCTTGGTCACCGAGTAACTGTCCCAGTAAGGGCCACCACAGTTCGCACATGAGCCCATGGAGATCACGTACTTGGGCTCTGGCATCTGCTCGTAGAGGCGGCGGACGGACGGTGCCATCTTGTCAGTCACCGTGCCCGACACGACCAGCAGGTCGGCCTGCCGCGGGCTGGCCGGAAACGGGATCACGCCTAGGCGCATGACGTCGTAGCGGGGTGAGGCGAAGGCGGCCCCCATCTCGATGGCGCAGCAGGCCAGGCCCCACTGATAAACCCACAGCGAGTACTTCCGGCTGACGTTGAGCAACTTGGTCAGCGGCTTTGGCAGCTTGCCGCTCTCAACCAGACCCATGGTCGTCCTCCCCGCCTGCCCGGTCGCTCAGATCCACCGCAGCAGGCGCTTGCGCCAGGCGTAGAACAGCCCGAGGGCCAGGATGAAGATGAAGATGGCCATCTCGACCAGTCCGAACACGCCGTAGACCTCGAGGCGGGTGGCCCACGGGAAGATGAAGACGGCCTCCACGTCGAACAGAACGAACATCAGCGCGAACACGTAGTAGCGGATGTTCGACTGGCTCCACAGGTCCCCGTAGGGGTCTACCCCGGACTCGTAGGTGATCGTCTTCTGTGGGGTCTCCCGGGACGGCCGCAGGAGGCTGCCCAGGCCCAGGAACGCCGAAACCAGCAGCACGGCGAGGCCTCCGAACACGACCACCACCAGCCAACTGCGGAGGAATTCGGACACGGGCGAAGAACCTAACGACTCGGTGGGGCGGGCGACGACGGATGGAACGGCCGGGCCAGCGTCCCGGGCAGACTATCGGGCAAGCCGGCGTTCCCGAATGCCCGATTGGCTCCCGTGGAGTGGGTCCCGACGGAGGCGGCCACGGCTCAGCCACCCACCAGGACGGGTACTGCTTGGCGCGCTAGGTCGAGCAACGGCGCCGGGAGGAGGCCGATGAAGAGCACCCCTGCACAGGCCACGCCGACCACCACCCGGGCTCCCGGAGGCACGACGTGCGGGGGAACCTCGTCGGCCTTCGGGTCCTGCAGGTACATGGCCACCAGGATCCGGAGGTAAACGAAGGCAGCCACTGCGGCGGCCACCATGGCCACCATGGCCACCCAGTAGGACCGACCGTCTACCGCAGCGGCCAGCACCCCCAGCTTGGCCACGAAACCTCCGGTGAACGGCACCCCCGCCTGACCCAGCAGCAGGACAGTAAACGCCCCGGCTAGGACCGGTTGGCGGCGAGCCAGTCCCCGGTAGGCCTCCAAGCCGTGTCCGTCGTCGCCGGCTCCGCCCACCGTGGTGACCACGGCGAAGCTCCCGGTGGCCAGCAAGGTGTAGATGACCAGGTAGGCGTAGACGGCGGCGGTTCCCCGTGGGCTGGCCGCCTGCACGCCGAGCAACAGGAAGCCGGTATGGGCGATCGAGGAGTAGGCCAGCATCCGTTTGACGTCGGTCTGAAGGACAGCCACCCAGGCCCCCACCACCACGCTGGCCCCGGCTAGGACGGCCACGGCGGGCCGCCAGTCCGAAGCGTGGGTTCCGAGGGTCACCACCAGGACACGGACCATGGCGGCGAAGCCGGCCGCCTTTACGCCGGCCGCCATCCAAGCCACCACGGGGCTGGGTGCTCCTTGGTAGACGTCGGGGGTCCAGGCGTGGAATGGCACGGCCGCCACCTTGAAGGCCAGGCCGACCAGGAGCAGGGCGATCCCGGCCAGCAGCATCCCGTCGTCGAGCAGCACGGTTCCGGCGAGGTAGCCACTGATTCGGGCCAGACGGGTCGAGCCGGTAGCGCCGTAGACGAGCGCCATGCCGTACAAGAGGAAGGCCGACGCGAACGCCCCGAGGACGAAGTACTTGAGCGACGCCTCCTGGGACTCGAAGCGCCGTAGGTGCAAGGCGGCCAGTACGTAAACGGCGATGGACAGGATCTCCAGGCCGAGGAAGAGGACGATGAGGTCGTCGGCCGAGACCATGACCACGCCGCCGGCCGCCGACAGCATCAACAGCACGTAGAGCTCGACGCCTGGCAGATCCTCCCGCTCTAGGTATGGACGGGCCAGCAGCGCGGTGGCCAGCACGGCCAGGGCCAGGGCGGCGGTTACCAGCACTGTGGACCCGTCGACGGCCACCGTGCCACTGAGTAGGGAGCGTGGGCCGCCATCGCGAACGGCAACCCACGACGGAATGGTGGTGGCCAAGACAGCCAGGCCGACGGCCACCGTCCAGGCTTGGGGCAGGTACCCGGGCAGGCGCCGCACCAGCGAGGCCACGGTCAGCAGGAGAAGACCACCAGCGGCGAGAAGCAGCACGGGCGCCAGGGCCCACCACAGAACCTCCGGGGTGGTTACCGACGCCATCAGTGATCGTCCCCTCCGGCGTCGCCGTGGTCTTCGCCATGGCTGTCGCTGTGACCGTCAGAGCCTCCAACGTGGTCGCCGCCGGCCTCCACGTCGGCGCCGAATCGGCTGGTCGGCTCGGTGAAGCCCTCTACGTGGGCTTCGACGTGGGCCACCAGGGCATCCACGGCGGGCTCCATGCGCTCGATGACCGGCTTCGGGTAGACGCCCATACCCACGATCAGGAACAGGAGCGGAGCCAGCACCAGGCCCTCCCTGAGCCGCAGGTCGGAGATGGAGGCGTTGTCACCCTCCGCCGGCCCGTGGAACACCCTTTGGTAAGCCCACAAAAGGTAGAGAGCAGCCAGGATCACCCCACCGGCGGCCGCCACGGCCCACCACCGGTGGGCGTTGAAAGCACCCACCAGGATTAGGAACTCGCCGACGAAGCCGTTCAGGCCTGGCAGGCCGATCGAGGAGAGCATGACGACGGTGAATACGGCAGCCAAGATCGGTGCCGGCTTCTGGAGGCCACCCAGTTCGTCGATCTGGCGGGTGTGGCACCTCTCGTAAATCATCCCGACTAGCAGGAACAGGGCTCCGGTGGAGACGCCGTGGTTCACCATCTGGAGCAGGCTGCCCTCGAGGCCCTCGGTGTTCAGCGAGAAGGTGCCCAGCACGATGAAGCCCAGGTGAGCTACAGAGGAGTAGGCCACAAGGCGCTTCAGGTCGCGCTGCATGGTGGCCACCACGGCGCCGTACACGATGCCCACAACGCCGAGGGTCAGGAAGACCGGAGCGAAGTAATGCGACGCCTCGGGGAACAGGTACAGACCGAACCGCAGGAATCCGTAGGTGCCCAGCTTGAGCAGCACCCCGGCCAGGATCACCGATCCGGCGGTTGGTGCCTCGGTGTGGGCATCAGGCAGCCAGGTGTGGAGCGGGAAGATCGGGACCTTCACGGCGAAGGCCAGAGCGAAGGACAGGAACACCCACCGGGCGGTGGTCGTCTCCAGGCTCTGGGCCTCGGCCAGGGCCACCAGGTCGAAGGTCAGGTCGCCGCCCGTGGCGTCGGCGTGCAGGAAGGCCAGGGCCAGGATGCCGACCAGCATGAAAGCCGAACCGGCCATCGTGTACAGGAAGAACTTGGTCGCCGCGTAGGCCCGGTTGCCGTGCCCCCACCGTCCAATGAGGAAGTACATCGGTACCAGGACCACCTCGAAGCAGAGGAAGAAGATCACTAGGTCCAAGGCCATGAACACACCCATCACCCCTGCCTCCAGTAGCAGCAGCCAGGCGTAGTAGGCCCGGTCGTCGTGGCCGGGATCCACTGCCAGGAGGGCGATCGGGAACAGCACGCCGGTCAGGACGACCAGGAACAACGAGATCCCGTCGACGGCCAGCAGCCACTGGATGCCCAGGTCGGGAATCCAGTCCCTCCGGGAAACGAACTGCAGATCGGCACCGTGCCCAGTGTCGAAGGCAGTCAGCAGCCACACGGCCATGGCACCTACCACCGCCGAGGTGGCAACGGCCACCAGCTTGAGTAACTCGGGTCGGCGACGGGGAAGGATGGCCACTATCAGGGCACCCACCGCCGGGGTGAATACCAGTGCGGGTAGGACGGCGAATGGAACTCCGGAGGCAGTGGCCAGGACTGACATCAGAACGAGGACCTCGACAGGAACCAGGCGACCAGTCCCACCGCCCCGACGCCGATGCCGACGGCGTAGGTACGGACCAGGCCGTTGTGGAAGCGCCTGAGCAGGCCCGCCTCCTTCCTAACCAGGGTGGCCACTCCGTCTACTGCGCCGTCCACCACGGCCTCGTCGAACCTCGCTACGGCCTCGAAACCGGCCCGGCCTGGCCCGCCCATGAAACGGGACACGGCTCGGTCGAGGCGCCAGGCGTCGGCCAGGACCGGTTGTTCGAACAACCGGTGGTCGACCCGCCGGGCCGCGTAGGCAGCCACGGCCACGCCGATCCCGACCACCCCGCCCAGGACCGCCACTACGGCCAGTATCCACAGGGTCCCGGCGCCGATCGTCAGGTGGACCTCGTTGTGGAACAGCGTCGGCTCCAGCCAGTGCTCCAGGCGCTTGGTAGTGGACGAGAACGGCAGCTGTACCAACCCTCCGACCACGCTGAGGGCAGCCAGGACTACTAGCGGGAGGGTCATGGAACGCGGCGACTCGTGTGGGTGGTGCTCGGCTCGGACGGCCACCTCGTCGGGCAGCGCATCGGCCACCGGGCCCACGTCGGGCGCCGCCTCCAGGGCGAAGCCGGATGGCTCCGGGCGCACGTCGGCGGCGGCCCGTAGGGTGGCCTGCTCGGCCCGGGCGGCGGCCAGAGCCTGTTCGGCGGCCTCGAGGCCCTCGGCTGGCTGACCGTTGTCGGTCTCGGCGGCCACCGTCTGCTTGGCCGCTTCGACGGTGGCGTCGACCTCGGCTAGGCGGGCCTCCCAGGCGGCCTCCACCTCAGCCGGTCGGGGATCGGCAAATCGGCCTCGGCCGAAGAAGGTCAGGACCACCTGACGTGTCATGTAGAAGGCGGTCAGTACAGCAGTGACTAGGCCCACCGCCCACAGCAGTGGGCTCTCGTTCCAGGCGAAGGCCAGGATCTCGTCCTTGGACCAGAATCCGGCGAACGGCGGTACGCCGGCGATGGCCAGCCAGCCGACCACGAAGGTGCCTGCGGTGACCGGCATGAAGCGCCGCAAGCCTCCGTAGTGGGCCATGTCCTGGTCGCCGTTCATCCCGTGGATGACCGAACCAGACCCCAGGAAGAGGAGGGCCTTGAAGAAGGCGTGGGTAACCATGTGGAACACGGCAGCCACGTACGCCCCGCAGCCCACGGCTAGGAACATGTAGCCCAGCTGGCTGATGGTGGAGTACGCCAGCACCTTTTTGATGTCGCGCTGGGCAACGGCGATGGTCGCCGCGAACAGCGCCGTCCCGGCCCCCGTCCAGGCGATCAGGGTGGGGACCCAGTCGGCGGCGTCGGCGATGATCGGGTTGACCCGGGTGAGCAGGTAGATGCCTGAGGTGACCATGGTGGCTGCGTGGATCAGTGCGGAGACGGGTGTTGGACCGGCCATTGCGTCGGGCAGCCACAGGTACAGCGGGAACTGGGCCGACTTGCCGATGGCCCCCACGAAGAGCATCACGGCAATGACCGTCGCTGTCGAGGTAGCTACCGTGCCGGCCGCCGTGGTGTCCAGGACGTCCACGTAGGCGATCGACCCGAACGTGAAGAAGGTGAGGAAGATGGCGACCATGAATCCCCAATCGCCGATCCGGTTCGTCACGAACGCCTTCTTGCCCGCTGTGGTGTTGGCCTCGTCGGTGAACCAGAACGAGATCAGCAAGTAGGAGCAGGCACCGACCCCTTCCCACCCCAGGAAAGTGAGGAGCAGGTTGTCGCCTAGCACCAGAACCAGCATGGAGAAGGCGAATAGGTTGAGGTAGGCGAAGAACCGGCGGTACCCGTCGTCGCCGTGCATGTAACCAATCGAGTAGAGGTGGATGAGCGCCCCCACGCCGGTGATGAAAAGGCACATGGTGACCGACAGCGGATCCACCAGGAACCCGGCATCGACCCGGAGGTCGCCGGCCGGCACCCACTCGAACAGCGTGGTAACCCACCGGCGGTCATCGGATGGTCGGCCCACCAGGGCCAGGAACACCCCCAGGGTGGCGACGAAGGAACTGGCCATGCACCCGGTGGCCAGCCAGCCTGCAATGGGCTCGCGTAGGCGACGACCCCCGAAGGTCAGGACCAGGAACCCGGCCAGCGGGAGGGCTGGGACCAGCCACACGGCGTCCAACACGTCCCTATCCCCCCAACACCGAGAGGTCGTCGGCTGTGGCTCCCTGTCGACGGCGCGTGATGGCCACGATGATGGCCAGGCCGACCACCACCTCAGCAGCCGCCACGACCAGCACGAAGAACACGGCCAGCTGCCCGCTTAGGTCGCCCAGGTCTGCGCCGAGGCTGACGAACGTGAGGTTCACGGCGTTGAGCATCAGTTCCACGCACATGAACATGACCAGCGGGTTGCGCCGGGTGAGGAGACCGACGGCCCCCATTGTGAAGAGGACGGCTGCCAGGGTCAGGTACCAGGAGGTGGTGACGACCATCAGGCGGCCCCCTCCCCGTCGTCCGGTGCCTCGTGGATCCCGTCCTTCGGCTCCGCGACGCTGGGCACCGAGCCGTCTTCGCCTGCAGCCTCGTCGTTACCCACCGACCCGTCGTCGACCATGGAGGCCACGGCCACCACTGGCAGGGGCTGGAGCGGGCCGCGGAGCCGACGGGCCAACACGACCGCTCCTACCACGGCCACCGTCAGGAGAAGGGCCGTAAGCTCCACGGCGAACACGTGGTCGGTGAACAGCGCCTCACCGAGTCGTCGGGTGTTGTCGTCGGCACCGCCCAACGGAGCGTCGGCGGCCCGAGCCCCGGTCGGGCCGTCCACCGAGACGAGTAGCACCGTCAAAAGCAGGCCCAGCAGGGAAGCCCCGATCAGAGCGGCGATCGGTCGCTGGCCGACAATAGGTTCCACGCCTAGGTCTTCGGCCCGGTCGACGCCCAACAGCATGATCACGAACAGGAACAGAATGACCACCGCTCCGGCGTAGACGATGACCTGCACGGCGGCCAGGAAGGTGGCGTCCTGCAGCACGAACAGAACGGCCACTCCGAAGAGGGTCTGGACCAGAAACAGGGCGGCATGGACCGGGTTGCGTGCTGCCAGCACCCCCCCGGCGCCGGTCAGGATGATGGCTGCGCTGATCAGGAAGACGGTGGCGTCCATCAGGACCCTCCCCCGTCTACCGGAGGCTCGGCGGACTCAGTTGGCTCAACGGGCTCGGCGGCCCGAACGCCGTAGCCGAGTTCGCCCGACCAGGCCACCCGGCCCTGGTAGGTGGAGTCGCCGCTCGGCGCGGTGGCCCGCATCCAACCCGAAGTGTGCTCGTCATCGCCGGGTCGCCAGTCCTCCCAGGGAAGGTGGTTCGGCTGTCCGGTCTCGGCATCCACCAGTAACTCGTCCCTGGTGTAGACGGCGTCGGCCCGGGTGGTGAACGAGAACTCGAAGAGATTGGTTTCGGTGATCGCCTCGGTCGGGCAGGCCTCTACACACAGGTCGCAGTGGATACAACGCAGGTAGTTGATCTCATAAACGAAGCCGTACCGTTCGCCAGGCGAAACCGGGGCGTCCTCCGGGTTGTCGGCACCCCGGACGTAGATGCATTGGGCGGGACACACCCCGGCGCACAACTCGCACCCGATGCACTTCTCCATGCCGTCCTCGTACCGGTTCAGCACGTGGCGACCGTGGAAGCGGGTCGGCTTGTCTCTCTTCTGCTTCGGGTACGGGGTGGTGACTCGTTGCTCGAACATCTTTCGGAAGGTGACGGCGAAGCCGCGGAAGTAGCCCATCAGGCGTCCACTCCCTCGTCCTCGGCTCCGGCCAAGCGATCGGCCCGGGCCTTGTCGACCGCTCCTGACAACATCGCCGCCGCAATCACCATTACGGCCACCCCGCCCAGGACCACGACCAGAATGGGCCAACCGCGGTCCCGGGCCACGTTCAGCGTGGCGATAAGCAGGAACCAGCCCAGTGACACCGGGATGAGCACCTTCCACCCCAGGTCCATCAACTGGTCGTACCGGAAGCGGGGCAGGGTGGCCCGCAGCCACACGAAGCCGAACAGGAAGGCAAAGACCTTGAGGCCGAACCACAGGATCGGCCACACCCATCCCAGGGTGTCGGTCAGGATCGGACCTGCCGGCCCCCCGAGGAACAGGGTGACAGCGATGGCCGACATGGTGATCACGTTCATGAACTCGGCCAAGAAGAACAAAGCGAAGCGAAGCGAGCTGTACTCAGTGTGGAACCCGCCGACCAGCTCCTGTTCGGCCTCTACCAGGTCGAACGGAGGCCGGTTCAGCTCCGCCGTTCCCGCTACTAGGAACACCAGGAAAGGCACCACGCCGGTGGCCAGGACGTTCCAGTGACCTGCCACCTGTCCGGCCACGATGTCGTGGGTAGATAGCGATCCTGAGGTCAGGAAGACGGAGGCAATGGCCAGCCCGAGGGCCGCCTCGTAGCTGATCATCTGGGCCGAGGCCCGTACCGAGCCCAGCAATGGGTACTTGGAGCCCGAGGACCAACCGGCCAGCATCACGCCGTATACGGCGATCGACGAGAGGGCTAGGAAGAAAAGCACGCCGACCGGCGGGTCGGCCACCTGGAGGTACGTCCGCTCCCCGAACAAGGTGACGGTGCCGTCACCGGAGAAGTCACCCCCGATGGGGACGATGGCAAACACCAGGAAGGCCGGGATCAGTGAGAGGTAGGGAGCCAGTTTGAACACGATCCGGTCGGCACGGTCGGGGACCAGGTCCTCTTTGAAGAAGAGCTTGATGCCGTCGGCCAGCGTTTGGAGGATGCCGAACGGCCCGGCTACCGAAGGGCCGATTCGGTTGTGCATGTCGGCTACGAGCTTGCGCTCGAACCAGATCATCAGCATCACCGACACCAGCAGCAGGACGAAGGCCACGACCACTTTGAGCAGGACGATGCCCACGATGCCTGGGCCCAGGCCCTGGTTGAGGAGCGGGTCAGCGGCTAGCACCAACGGTCCCGAGGGGATGGCGTGGCTCATCGACGTCCCACCCGGACCTCGGTGACTGGCAGGTCAGCGTCGACTATCTCGCAGACGTCGACGTTGGGCTGGTTCACGTAGAGGTGGACGGCGCCCTTGGCCACGCCGTCGTCGGCGGTGACCGCCACCTGAACGGTTCCCTTCGGACCGATCAGGTCGACGACCTCCCCTTCGGCCACGCCGTACCGGGCGAGGTCCGTGGGCTCCAAGGCCGCCCGGGTCCCCGGCGCCAAGCCGGCCAGCGACGGGCTGTGGCCAACCAGCACGCCGGTGTCGTACATCGAGCGGCTGGCCACCAGCCGTAACCCGTATGCGTCGCGTCCCGCTACGTCTGTCGGGGCAGGGCGTTCCAGCTCCGACCCACCGGCGACCAGCAGGCCCTCCCGGGTGTGGGCGACTAGGGCCTCGGGCGAGAGGCCAGCGTGGACGACCGACACGGCGGCCAACTCGGCCCATATGTCGTCCGTCGACGCGAGACCCAGGTCGGCACCCAGCCTGTCGGCTAGCTCGGCGGCCACCATCCAGTCGGGGCGCGACGTGCCGGGTGGAGTGACCTTGCGCGACACCACGCTGACCCGACCCTCCAGGTTGGTGAAGCTGCCGTCCACCTCGGTGGGGGCGGCCGCCGGCAGCACCACGTCGGCTAGAGCCACCGTGGGGGTGGCGAAGAGGTCGACAGCGACCACGGTGCCCGCCCCGTCCAGAGCCCGGCGGGCCAGGTCCCGATCCGGCACGTCGGCTAGCAGGTCAGCCCCCAGCAGAACCAGAACATCGACCTGGCCAGCGGCTGCGGCGTTCAGCGTGGCCAGAGTGTCGCGACCGCGCTCGGTGGGTACCCGGTCCCAGTGGTCGACGAAGCGGTGAGCCTCGGCGATGGTGGAACGCCCGGGCAGCATCCCGGGGGCCAGACCCATGTCCAGGGCACCGTGCACATTGCCCCGACGCAGCAACGAAAGGAAGGCCGAGTCCGGCAGGTTGTCGTACAAGCCGAGGGCGGCGTCGACCACCGGGCCGGAGGCCTCGGCCAGCGAGGGGCGGCCAAGCAGCACGGTCACCGGGCCCCGGGCGGCCGCCAGGGTGGCCCCGGCATCACGTAATTCGTCGGTTGACAGGCCGACCACGCCAGCCGGCGAACCCTCGCCGAACAGGCTCCGGACGACGGCGGGCGCCTCCCCAGGCAGGACTCGGAGGGAGTGCGCGGCGTGGTCGCTCAGCCCGGTCCGACGGGGGGTGAGTTCAATGAGGGTGGCCCCGTCGTAGACCACAGCGTGACGGAGCCGCAGGTACAGCGCCCCCAACTCCTCTTTGGGGTCCGGGCCGAGCAGCACGATGGTTCCGCCGGGGGTGCAGGCCCTGTCGATGGTGGCCCGGGGAAGGCCGAGCACCACCTCGGCGGGCAGGCCGTCACCCAGTTGGGCGTCCACATGATCAGTCCCCAGGACGCCCTTGGCCAGCTTGGCCCAGGCGTACTGCGACTCGTTGGTCATCCGGGCTCCGCCCACCACGGCGATCCGGTCGGCGGGGGCCGCCCGCAGCGCTCCGGCAACCGCCGTGAGCGCCTCGCCCCATGGCGCGGCCACCAGCTGGTCGCCGTCCAGCGTCCGGTTCCCAAGGGCGTCGCCCCGGAGGAGCGGACCGACTAGGCGGTCCTCGTGGTCATAGGCCTCGAAGACGAACCGTTCCTTGTCCGACAGCCAGCCCCAGTTCACGGCGTCGGCGTCCACCCCCTGGAACCGCAGCACGCGGTCGCGTGACGACTGCACAGCGATCCGGCTGCCCACGCTGTCCAGGGTGCTGGTGGACTCGACCTCCTCGAGATCCCACGGTCGGGCCTTGAACCGGTACGGGGCCGCGGTCAGGGCACCGACGGGGCAGATCTGCACCGTGTTGCCGCTGAAGTAGGAGGAGAAGGGCTGCTCAGGGAAGGTATTGATCTGGGTCTGGCCGCCCCGGTCCATGAAGTGGATGAGTTGGTCACCGGCCACCTCGCCGGCGAACCGGGTGCACCGGTCGCAGAGAATGCAGCGCTCACGGTCTAGGTGGACGTTGTCGTTGACGGGGATGGGCTTCTCGAAGTGGCGCTTCTCCTCGACGAAGCGGCTCTCTCCGGGGCCGAAGGCCATGGTTTGGTCCTGGAGCGGGCACTCCCCACCCTTGTCGCAGACCGGGCAGTCCAACGGGTGGTTGACGAGGAGGAACTCCAGCACCCCATCCTGGGCCTTGCGGGTTCGGTCGGAACCGGTTTCCACCGTCATGCCTGGGGTACACCCGACGACGCAGGAGGGTTGGAGCGTCGGGCCCCGCCCGGTGTCCACCTCGACCAGGCACATGCGGCACATCCCGACGGGCCTCAGCCGGCTGTGGTGGCAGAAGCGCGGGATGTAGGTCCCAGCCCGCTCACAGGCGTTGATGAGCAGCTCTCCCGGTTCGGCCACCACCGTCCGGCCGTCGACGGTGATCTCCACGCCGGAAGCGTCCCCAGTCGGGCTCACAACCCCGCCCCCGGATCGGCGGCGACCACCGGGATGGTGTCGCTCCGTGTGATGCGGGCCTCAAACTCGTGGCGGAACCGCCGGATGGTGGACACGATGGGGGCTACCGCTGACGGCCCCAGTGGGCAGATGGTGGTCTGGAGGGGTGGGAACGGCACCGCTTCGAGGTTCTCGGCGGCGAACGAGGCCACCGGATACGGGCCAGGGCTGATGTTGTCACCCACGTCCAACAGGAGATCGATGTCGGCAGGGCGACCGTGGCCGTCCAGGATACGGAGGAGGACTTTCTCCGCCCATCCCGTGCCCTCGCGGCACGGTGAGCACTTGCCGCACGACTCCCGGGCGAAGAACCGAACCATCCGGTGGCAGGCCCGCACGGCGTCGGTGGTCTCGTCCATCACGATGATGGCCCCTGACCCGAGCATGGACCCGGCCTGGCCTACGTCGCGGGCCTCCAAGGGTAGGTCTAGGTGCTCCTCGAAGAACCAGGGTGCCGACCCGCCTCCCGGGATGAACATCTTGAGCTGCTTGCCGTCTCGGATGCCCCGGCAGTAGGCCTCGCCGTAGATGAGGTCGCGGAATGTGGTGATGCCGTGCTCGACCTCGTACACACCGGGCCGTTCCACGTGCCCTGACACGGTGAATAGGCGGGTACCGGGCGAAGCCTCGGACCCGTACTTCCGGTAGGCGCCGGACCCGTGGCGGAGAATCCACGGCACGTTGGCCAGGGTCTCCACGTTGTTCACGATGGTCGGTTTCCCGTAGAGGCCAATGGCCGCTGGGAAATACGGGGGCTTGATGCGGGGCATCCCCCGGTTGCCCTCCAGGCTCTCGATGAGCGCCGTCTCCTCGCCCACGATGTAGGCGCCGGCCCCCCAGTGGAGGGTGACGTCGACCGAGAAGGCACTGCCCAGCACGCTGCGGCCCACGTAGCCCGCGGCATACGCCTCGTTCAACGCGGTGGCAATTCGCTCCTGGGCCAGGGCCATCTCGCCTCGCACGTACAGGAAGCACTGGGACAACCCGAGCGCGTAGCAAGCGATGAGGCACCCCTCGATGAGCTGGTGGGGGTCGCGCTCCATGAGTAGCCGGTCCTTGTAGGTGCCGGGCTCGCTCTCATCACCATTGACCACCAGGTAGCGGGGCCACACGCCCTCAGGACAAAAACCCCACTTGACACCTGCCGGGAACCCGGCGCCGCCTCGTCCTAGCAGGGTGGCGTCACGGACCTCGGCGTGGACGTCGGCCGGGCGCATGCCTAGGGCAGCCCGGAGGCCCTCGTAGCCGCCGGTGGCCAGCGACCGCTCCAGGGTGAAGGAGTCCTCGTGGCTGAACCGCGAGGTGACGATCTTCGGCCCGTCGTTGTCGACGTATCCCGCGGCGTGGGGGACGTAGGTGGAGGGCATGATCACTCGGCCTCGTCATCGAGGAGCCAGGCCGGGGCCCCGTCGACCTGCTCGGGAGGCACGATGCCGGCCCGCCGGTCGTCCGGGATGTGCTGGCGAACCCGGGCCAGGGTCCCGTGGGCCGGCAGGTCGCCGTCGTCCCCCGCTCCGCCGCGGGGAAGTGGGCTACGACCCGCCCGGAGGTCGGCTACCACCTCGTCCAGGGTGTCGATATCGGCCCGATGGAAGTAGCGGTGGTTCACGGTGAAGCACGGCGCCTCGGAGCAGGCGGCCACGCACTCCACATCCTCCACGGTGAACAGGCCGTCGTCGCTGGTTCCGCCGGCCTTAACCCCGAGGGACCCCTCCGCGTGGTGGAGCAGTTCCTCGCCCCCCAGAAGTTGACACGACACGTTGGTGCAGACACCGACCAGGTACCTGCCTACGGGATGGAACTTGAACATTTCGTAGAAACTGCCGGTCCCCAGGACCTCGGCTGCCGTGGTTCCGGTCATCTCGGCGATCTCGGCCATGGCCGCCGGGGTGACCCACCCCTCCTGCTCCTGGGCCAGGTGGAGCAGCGGGATGACCGCCGACCGGGGACGGGGGTAACGGTCGATGACTTCGCGGGCCGTCCGCTCGTTCGCCGGGTCGAAGTAACTCACCGGTCCACCTCACCCATGATGGGATCGACCGACGAGATGACGGCCACGCCGTCAGCGATCAGGCCCCCCTCCATGAGGTGGGGCAGTGTCTGGAGGTTCACGAAGCTCGGACCCCGGATGTGCATCCGGTACGGCTTCGGTCCACCGTCCGACACCAGGTAGCAGCCCACTTCGCCACGTGGGGATTCCACGGCGGCGTAGGTTTCGCCCTCGGGAACGTGGAAGCCCTCGGTGAAAATTTTGAAGTGGTGGATCAGGGCCTCCATCGACTCGTCGATGCGGGACCGGGGCGGCGGGGTGACCTTCTTGTCCTGGGCCCGGAAGTCGCCTCCAGGCATGAGATCCAGAATCTGCTCGACAATGCGGAGCGACTCCCGAATCTCGTTCAGGCGAATGGCGTACCGGTCAAAGGCGTCGCCGTGAGTGCCCACGATGACGTCAAACTCGACCTCGTCGTAAGCCAGGTACGGCTCGTCGCGACGTAGGTCCCAGGCGTATCCCGTGGAGCGGAGGATGGGACCGGTAGCCGAAAGGGCCAGTGCCTCGGCCGGGTTCATCACTCCCACCCCCTGGAGGCGCTCCCGAAAAATGGGTTGGCCGGTCAGCAGAGTGTCGTATTCGTCGAGTCGTGGTGGGATCAGGTCCAGCAGGCGCCGCACGTCGGCCTGCCAACCCTCCGGGAGGTCAGCAGCCACCCCGCCAGGACGGATGTAGTTGTGGTTCATCCGAAGGCCGGTGACCTTTTCGAAGAAGCGCAGCACCTCTTCACGCTCTCGCCAGCCGTAGATCATCATCGACACGGCGCCGAGGTCCATGCCATTGGTGGCCTGGAACAACAGGTGGGAGGAGACCCGGTTTAGCTCGCACATAAGCATCCGGATCCAGGTGGCCCGGGGTGGAACCTCCAGGTCGAGCAGGTTCTCGACAGCTAGAGAGAACGCCAGCTCGGAGAACAGAGGCGCTGCGTAGTCCATGCGGGTGACGTTGGTCGGTCCCTGGAGGTAGGTCAGATCCTCAGCTGTCTTTTCCATTCCGGTGTGGAGGTACCCGATGACCGGCTTGGACCGCAGCACGGTCTCCCCCTCCATCTCCAGCAGGAGGCGTAGCACCCCATGGGTGGACGGGTGGGAGGGACCCATATTCAGGATCATCCGCTGGTCGGAGGTATCTCCGGCTGGCGGGTCGTCCGGGCCTCCGGCTAGGACGGCCGCCTCGGCCTCGCTCAGCCGGAGCACGGCACTGGTCTCGTCGCGGCGGCAAACGCGTTCGGCTGACCCCAGGTCGGTCCCGGTGCCGGAGTCCGGTCCGCTGTCGGCGTCTACCAGTTCGTCGGCCATACCACTCACCGGACTGCCGGGGCGTCGCGGAACTGGACTGGGATCCTGCCCATGGCAACGTCGCGTCGTAGCGGATGACCCTCCCAGTCTTCCGGTAGGAGGATGCGGGTCGGATCGGGGTGGCCGTCGAAGGCCACCCCCACTAGGTCCCAGGCCTCGCGTTCCATGGCCTCGGTGCCGGGGAATAGGTCGAAGAGCGATGGCACGACCGGGTCGTGCTCCGGCACCTGGGTGCGGAGTCGGACCCGGCACCCCGAGGCGTGGGAAATCAGGCTGGCCACCACCTCGAACCGTTCAGGTTCGATACCGGGTGGGAGGTCGGTGCGCCCCGGGTGGGCTGAGTAGTCCACGGCGACCAAGTCAATGGCCATACAGAAGCCGTCGTCCCGGCAGGCCTTCACCGTCTCCAGCCACCGGTCGACCGGGGGGTGCAGGACGGTCTGGCCTCCGGATTCGACTACCGGGACACCCCAGGCCGTCGGGACAACTGGGTCGTCCTTCGCCGTCGGCGTCGCATCCGTTCCGTCCGGGGTCGGATCGCTCACCTGGGAGCCAACTCCACCGGCTGGTCGGTAGCCGGCTGCGCCTCGACCTGGATTGCCGCCCCCCCGCCGTTGGTATCGCGTCGGCGGGTCAGCTCACCGCTCTGGATGCTGTCGTGCAGGGTGAGGATGGCGTGCATCAGGGTTTCGGGGCCAGGCGGGCAGCCAGGCGCGTAGACGTCCACCGGAACCACCTGGTCGACGCCCTGGACGATGGCGTAGTTGTTGAACATGCCCCCGCTGGAGGCGCATACACCCATGGAGATGACCCACTTGGGCTCCATCATCTGGTCGTAGATCTGGCGGAGGATGGGCGCCATCTTCTGGGAGACCCGTCCGGCCACGATCATCAGGTCGGCCTGGCGGGGGGAGGCCCGGAAGACCTCCATCCCGTAGCGGGCTAGGTCGTAATGAGCAGCACCGGTGGCCATCATCTCGATGGCGCAACAGGCCAAACCAAAGGTTGCCGGCCAACAGCTGCGGGCCCGCGACCACTTCACAAGGTCCTCGACGCGGGAGGTGATGAAGTTGTGCTCGAGGCCCTCCAGGCCGTCGCTCAGCACGTCGCCCACGTCGCCCACGCCGGGGATCCGGGTCATCAGGCGGCCTCTCCCCCACGTCCTTCGAGACCGACCTGGCGGATGCCGGGACGATGGATGGTGGAGGCGCTGGTGCGAGACGCTGACACTGCCTCGGTGGCTCGGAGCCTCTTCAGGGGCCCCCACTCAAGGGCTCCGTTGCCGATCAGGTAGATGAACGACTCGAAGAGAGCTGCCGAGAACAGCAGGATGGCGCCCAGGCCGAACAGGCCCAAGCCCCGGTGGGCGATGGCCCACGGGTAGAAGAAAATGATCTCAATATCGAAAACGATGAAGATCATCGCCACCAGGAAGAACCGCACCGGGAATCTCTCCGGGGTCTCTCGGCCGGGGATGATCCCGCACTCGTAGGGGGCAGCCTTGCGGTCGTTGGGCCGGCGGGGGGCCAGCAGCCGTGACACCACAAAGCTGAGGGCGGCGAAGAGGAACGCCAGGGCCAGGAGCACGACAATGGGCAAGTACTGACCGAGCACGTCACGCTCTCCCAACTCGGGTTGCTACCAGAGCATCAGCCACGGGATCAGGCCTTCGCTGTCTCGAACTCCTCACGCCGGGCCATCAACTCCTTGTCTCGGACGTGGAGCCAGTAGCAAAGGGCGAGGAAGATCAGGAGGGAGCCGATGGTGACCAGGGCCGGCCTGAGGCGCACCCAACCGAGGTCGCGGATCATGACCACTGAGACCACCGGCTCGTCGGGGTCGACGACCGGGCGGGGCGGCGCCTCACCGGCAACCGTCGGCTGATACAGGACCCCCTGGAGCTGCACCACGGTGTAGCGCGTCGGGTGGGTCAGGCGGGCCGAGCTAGCAATCCAGTGGGTGATCCGGTCTAATCGGTTCGGGTCGTCTTTCAGTTCTGGCTTGCCGCCCGTGGTGTAGGCATCCAGGAGCTTGTAGTCGACGGAACTGGCGAAACCAAGGTCTGGGTGGGCCAGTACGTCGGCCGCCGCCTGGGCCTGGGCATCTCCTGCCTCCGTGGTGGCCAGCAGCCTCCACGGACCCATGGACCGCAGGCCGGCGGCGTCGGTGACGTTTCGGGCTACGGCGGCTAGCTCGGACCGCGTAACGATCTCGTTGCGAAGTTGCCGATCGGCTCGTAGAACAGCCAGTTGATCGGCCGATAGATCTGGTTTATCGGCGGCCGTGGGCAGCGTGTCGAACTCGGCAACGGCCGCCGTGTCGTTTGAGGCCACTACTAGTTCGTAGGCGCTGGGTATCTCGTCGGAATTCGGCAGCATGCGGGCCAACTCGAGGCCGCTGGCTCCCAGGTCGCCCACGTTTATGTCGACCGTCTTCCAACTGGGATCGTCTCCCTTCCAACCTGAGCCGTACATCCACCAAGCGCTGCCCAGAATGACCATCCAGCCCATGAGGGCGGCTGTCGCCAGCAGAGTGGCCAGCCGGACGCCGGAGTTGGTGGCCATGATCAGCCAGATCGAGCCCATGAGCACGGCAAAGCCCGTGGCGACGACCAGAATGCCGCGGATCTCTGGGTCCCAGGCCAGCCCGGCCAGCGTGACCAGAGCGCCCATCAGAGACTCCTCTCGTACGCCACGATGGCGGCGATCTGCTCCGGGGTAAGGATGCGGGACCGGACGACTGTGCCGATCACGTCGAGGTCGTCGACCCGTCCGCCGAACCCGGGCATCCCTCCGGTTCCTGCACGAGCGTTGCCGTAACCAACCCCAACCTCGGACCCGCTCCGGATGAAATCTTCTTGGCTGGCTGGCGTCGAAAAGTGGGTCTCGACACCGGCCAGGCTCGGGCCGACATGTCCAGCACCGGGCTGATACCCGGTGAGGATCCCAGTCTCAGCGAGAAGTGGCCATTCGGAAATGAGTTGAGCGGTCGCCGTGTTACTGGACGCACCGTAGGAAAAGCCAGGGGTGTGGCACCGAGCGCAACTGTTAGCACCCTGGGCAGCCGGGTTATTGAAAAGTAACCCTCCGTAGGCAAGGTAGTCACTGCTCGTCGGATCAGCTGCCTGGGCGAGCCAGGCGTCGACGGCTACGGCAATGTCGGCGGAATCGGTGAGTCCAGAATCGCGTTCTGTCACGATGGCCCTCGCTCCAGCCTCCAGGCCGCTGGCCACCTCAGCAGCAGCGTCCTCAGGCGACAACTGGATCGAGCGCAGGTAAACGATTAGTTGGTGAACCTGCTGGGAAGTCATCGGCCCGCCGCCAGCAAGGCCCCACGCAGGCATAGGACTCCCTGGCCGGCCGTAGTTGAGGATGTGTTCCACTTCCGACTCGCTGAAGCGACTCAGCACCGTGGTTAGTGCCGGCGCTTTCCAGTCCACCTGAGCTACGAAACCGCCATCGGCACCAGCGATAGTAAAGGAGGCCACGCCACCCACCCCGCCCGGGCCGTGACAGCTAACGCAAGCCTCCTCGAAGCTATTCGCCCCGCGCTTTTCGAACCGTTTGACCCATCCGTATGCGGCGTTGTCCTGACGAGCCGGTTCCATCAACCAGTAGAGGGGCAGAACCAGTGAGACCACGGTCAGCGTCACCAGCGACCAGGCCAGGTTCCGGTCCAGTAGGCGGGTTTCCAGCAGATCGTCGTCGGCGTGACTGATCCGATTGGGTGCTAACTCGATCTCGGAGCCGACCTCGCGTTTGCCGATCCGGAAGTTGAACAGGAGGTAGATGCCCATCCCGACCAGGACAATGGACGCCAGGACCCAGCCGACGGTCCGCTGCGTGCTTGCGAGGAGGAGTGTGGTCATCGGGTTCTCGGAGTTCTGGTGAATCTGGTCCGGCTAGTGGCCGTCTGCCTGGCCTATGCAGTTCGGGCCCTCGGCCTCCTGGCCGGTGGTGTTGGTCCCGATGGGTGGGCCCTGAACGATGGTGCCTGTGTCTACGGTCAGGACGCCGTTGGATACCGAAGTGGCAAAGCGGTCCATGCCGCGGGGGGCCGGGCCGCCCCGCTTCTCGCCTACCTGGTTGTATTGCGAACCGTGGCAGGGGCACTCGAACCACTGCGATGACACGCAGTTTGGGACCCGACATCCCAGGTGTGGACACTTCTGGTAGAGGGCGACAACACCGGCCTCGAATCCACCTTCAACGCCGGCCGTCATTCCTGCGAGTTCGGGAGCCGAGTAGGTGGCCCGAGCCTTCTCCACGGCACCGTTCGGGTAGGCGGTGATCCACATGCGACCCTGAGGCTTGTAGAGGAAGCCGTTGCTGGTCTCAATGTCGGCTAGCAGTTCCACGATGTTGCCGACCTTGATCTTGGAACCGAAGCCACTTACGCCCTGGGGCCAAAGAAAGGCGAGGGAGGCTCCGCCGAATCCCGACAGGCCTAGGCCCATCATGCCGACCAGGCTGCGGTTGAAAAACTGGCGACGACTGACTCCTAGGGCCATTGGATCGGGAGCCACGAATGGCTCGAGCGGGGCCGACTCGACGGTGACCACATCGTCCGAGCGCGCGGCCGCGGCGGCGGCTTCCACCTCGCGACCGGTCGGGGCCGACGAACTCTGTCCGGCGAGCACTGGGTTGGCCCTGTCCCGCTTCCGGGTCTCCCGCGAAAGGCCGGAAGCGCTGCGATCACGCCGCTTCGAGGCGCTGACTAATACGACAGCAGCTAGAACGACCAGCAGTACGACAGCGATGGCGACGCCCATGGTCAGTTCCTGTGGTCCATCAGGAGAACGATCGGGGTACGGAGATGCACGGCGATCACAACTCGAAGAAGACGCCAGAGTTCCACGGGAAGACGAAGTTGAAACCAGGACCTCGGAAGAACGATCCGATCATGACTAGAACGGCCCAGAACATGAGGTGAACGCTCATTAAGGAGATGGCGAACTTGCGGTCTTCAGGGCGCTTCGACGGGTTCTTGTCGATGTAGGGCGCCAGGATGAGGAGGAACAGGCCAATGCCGGGGATGGTCACACCAGCCACCATGGGATGGAACATGGTGAGGAGTTCCTGCAGACCAAGGAAGTACCACGGGGCCTTCGACGGGTTCGGTGTCTTGTTGAAGTCAGCCAGTTCCAGCAACGGAGCGTTCACGACGATCGAAAAGAGCAGCAGGAACGCCGTGACGGCCAAAGCGGCTAGGAACTCGGCCAGCAATAGGTGGGGCCAGACATGGACCTTGTCCTGCGGGGTGGCCTTGGTGTCCTGGATGGAGCCCGACTTGACGACGGTCAACAGTCGCTGGTTGTGCCCATCAGGACCACTGCCCCCAGTTGGGACGGCCGGTCCGCCGGTCGGCGGGGCCGGCAGGTCGGAGGCCGGCGTCCCCCGGTCCAGGAGGTGTCCGGGGATCTTCTCATCGACGGCTGGGGCGTCACCGGCTGGGGCCTCATCAGCCGGCGCTTTGGCCGACGGCGTATCGCCACTCGCATCGGACTGTGCTTTGGCCCGGGCGGCCTCTGCCCTCTTCCGGAGATGTTCAGGAATCTCGGTCATGTCGTCTGTCCCAGACCTACAGCGGGCCCGAGATGCCGCCGTCCTTGCGGACCCGCCAGAAGTGAATCGCCAAGAAGATGACAAGCACGAACGGGAGCATCAGGACGTGGAGGGTGTACCAGCGGAGCAGGGTGTCGGTGCCGATCTCGACGCCGCCGAGCAGCACGAACCGGACCTGGTCACCAAACACGGGCGTGAAGCCGATCATGTTCGTTCCCACCGTCACCGCCCAGAGGGCCAACTGGTCCCATGGGAGTAGGTAGCCGGTGAACGACAGGAGAAGGGTGAACTGCAGCAACATGACTCCGATTACCCAGTTGAACTCCCGGGGCGGTTTGTAGGCCCCGTGGTAGAAGACCCGGGCCATGTGAAGGAATACGGACAGCACCATGAGGTGGGCCGCCCATCTGTGCATGTTGCGCACCAGCAGACCGAAACCGACCGCGGTTTGCAGGGTCTGGATATCGGACCATGCCATGGCGGTAGTCGGCCGGTAGAAGAACATCAGGAAGATGCCGGTGACGGTCAGGTGAATAAACAGGAAGAAACTCAGGCCACCCAGGCAAAGGGTGTAACTGACCTTCACTGCGTGCCGTTTCACCTTCACGGGGTGGAGGTGGTAGAGGACGCTATTCATGATCACGTAGGACCGGTTACGGGGGCTGTCGTTGTATCCCTTTCGGAAGATCGACCCGGGGCGGAAGATGGAGCTCCAGGCCTGAGAACCCTGGACCTGGTCGGTCAGCTGGCCCAACTGTTCCTGTAGTGCCTGTCCGGCTGGCTTCTTGTCGTCAGCCACGGTGGCAGCTTTCCTGTCGGACGGTCGTTCGTGCGTGCATCGATCAGCCCAACCGCATCCCGTAGCTGTATCCGTGGGTGTTGGTGCGCTGGTGGGCGTCGCCATCGGCCGGCGCGTCGCTGCACTTACCGAGGATGATCACGCCGGTGGGACAACGGTCGACGCACAGGGCACACCGGGTGCACACGTCGTCGTCGATGGTGAAGATCACGTGGTCGCTGGGATCGGTACCCGGTTGTTCGGTACCGACCGAGTCGGCCACGGCGTCCGGGGAAACCATGTGGATGCACTTCCATGGGCAAATGTCGACACAGCCCTCGCACATGATGCATTCGGACTGGTCGATGTGGATGAACGTCTTAACCCGGTTGTTGGTCTCCATCCAGTCGGTGTCGACCTCGCGCAGTACGTAGTCGTCAACGAAGGTCGGGTGTGGCGGGTTGGCGTCGGTGACGCTCATGCTTTCGCCCCCTCCTGGACCAGCGGACGGCCGTACTCGGAGGTGGGCGTCGGGGCGTCCTTGTCCTTGCCCCGGTCCTGCCACTGCTTCCACATCACGACGTTGCCGCCCAGCGCGATGCCGTAGATGGCCACGGCCACCAGGTCCCGGATGACGCGGTAGGGCATGGTGAACGGCAGGGCCCACTCGACGATTCCCCGGTCACCGGTCCACGGGAGTTGTGGGCCGACCAGGTAGCGGTCGGGGCGCCAGTTCAGTTCACTGTCGGCCCAGGTCAGCCACTGGTGGGGGACCACGCCGTAGACCCACCACAGGACGAAGAAGACGTAGGTGGCGAAGAGCATCGCCTCCCCCCACGTGAACGCCTTGTCGACCGGGGTCCGTCTGCGGTACCAGTCGACGCCACCGAGCAGCACCAACAGGACGACGATGGAGGTCATGAAGGCGACCATCGATTTAGGTCCTCCTCGGTGGCTCCGGCGGACTTCGTGAAATAGTGCACAAGGCGTGCGGGCACCATGCTAACGCTTGGATCTCCGTCGCGACGCCCTGACCAACGGCCCGGACGAAGACGACCGGAACATCGATCCCGATGCCGGTTTCTAGCATGACATTGGGGGACCACGGACCTCGTCGAAACGCGCCGGAAAGTGGGTCGGAGCCCGACCGACCACCCGGTCGACACTCCTTCGGACCGCTCCGGTTCTGCGCCCGCGAACCTATGGTCCCCGCTAACCTGCCCGTGTCCCAGACCGGACGACCCCCGTCCCGAGGGTCCCGCCACCACCACCGGACCCGAACGACTCCTCCGGAGCCCAAGTTGACCGAGATCCCCGAACACCTCCTGAAGCGGTCCAAAGCCGCCAAGGCCAAGGCGACCGGCACTCCCGACGAGGCCACGGAGGCATCCACCGAATCGGCAGCTGCCCCGGCTGCCCCGGCTGCCCCGGCTGCCCCGGCGACACCTACTCCCGTCGTCGAGGAACTACCTGCTCCGCTTGCCCCCTACGTGGCCGCCGCCCAGACCCGCAAGAAAATCCCCTGGTGGGCGGCCAGCGGCCTCCTGCTTCTACCCATCTGGGCCATCTCCTACGTCGGCACCCTGGAACGCCCCCCGCAGGAAGCCACCGGGGTCATGGCCGAGGGGCTACACGTCTATGAGTCCCGCTGCGCCAGTTGCCACGGAGCCACCGGCGCTGGCGGGAGCGGCCACGCCCTGGCGAACGGCGAGGTGCTGGCCACCTTCCCGACCGCGGCGGCCCACATCGAGTGGGTAGCCAAGGGCTCCGACAGTTTCGGTCTCGGCAACCCTTACGGCGCCGCCGACCAGGCTCGCATCGTGGAGGGCGGTATGCCCGGCTGGGCCGACGTCCTGACGACCGAGGAGCTGGTCGGTGTGGTGCTCCACGAGCGGGCCCGTCTGAGCGGTTCCAAAGACGACGCGGCGCTGGCCGAGGCCCTTGACCACGCGATCCACAGTGGTGAGTTGGACCTGCAGGGCCACCTCGACCCGACCACAGTCACCGTCGACGAGATCCAGGCCATCCTGGACTCCGTCGCCCACGACGACGGACACTGATCCCCCGGCTCCCCCGGTGGAGCCGATCCGGACCCCCGTCCACTCCGCAGACCGATGAGCGACCACGTCCGCGACCTGCTGGTCGTCGGTGGCGGCCCGGCCGGGGCGGCCACCGCGTACTGGGCTGCCACCCACGGCCTAGACACAGTGGTCGTCGAGCGCAAGGAGTTCCCCCGCGACAAGACTTGTGGCGACGGCCTCACGCCCCGGGCCGTCCACCAGCTTGAGGAGATGGGCCTCGGGTCGAGGCTTGAGAAATACCACCGGTTCGATGGGCTCCGGGCCATCGCCCACGGCCGGACCCTGGAGATGGCATGGCCCGACCACCCCACGTACCCGGCCTACGGATACGTGGTCCGACGCTGCGACCTTGACACCTTCGTGGCCGACCACGCGGTGGGTGCCGGAGCCACCCTCCTACAGGGAACCGAAGCAGTCCGACCAATTGACCCACCATCTGGTTCGCCCGACGGAGCCATCGGCGGCGCCCTGCTGCTCGACAAGGCCAGCGGAACAGAACACCAACTGCGGGCCCGGCATGTGGTGGTGGCCGACGGGGCCAACTCCCGGTTCGGCCGGACCCTTGGCACCGAACGGGACCGGGCCTATCCCATGGGCATGGCCATCCGCGGCTACTTCGAGAGCCCCCTCCACGACGACCCGTGGATCGAGTCCTCCCTGGACGTCCGGGACCGGCATGGCAACGCCATGCCCGGTTACGGCTGGATCTTCCCGGTGGGCAACGGGACCATCAACGTTGGAATTGGGCTGCTGTCCACCTTCCGGGACTACAAGGACATCAACACCAGCCACATGTTCGAGGAGTTCGCCCGGACCCTGCCCGAGCACTGGCAGATCGACCCGACCCGTCCCATCGCCCCGCCAACCGGTGGACGCCTGCCCATGGCCGGATCGGTGGGCCCCAAGGCCGGGCCCAACTGGTTGGTGGTCGGCGACGCCGCCGGCGCAGTAAACCCGTTCAACGGGGAGGGCATCGACTACGCCTACGAGACCGGTCGCCTGGCCGCCTCGCTGATCGCCGAGGCGACGGCCAGGAACGATGACGCCCTGCTCAGCCGGTATCCCGACCTGCTGGATGAGGAGTACGGCCTCTACTTCAAGGTGGCCCGTTTGTTCTCGAAGGTCATCGGTAACCCGACCCTGGTTCGCGAGCTGACCCGTGTGGGTATGCGATCCCGTCCCCTCATGGAGTGGGCACTGCGGATCATGGCCAACCTGTTGCGTGATGAAGAGCGGGGAACCGCCGAAGCGGCCTACTCAGCCATCGCTGGCGTGGTCCGCCTCGTGCCGGATCGACTAGTCGACGCCTGACGGGCTCTCCTGGCATGACCCCCGGTCATCGTCCAGCCGGGGGAGAATGACCGCCGTGAGCCACCCCTTCGACGATGGACTTCCCCTCGGTGGGCCGCCCCACGCCGCCTCGGCCTGGACGGAGCTCGAGGACCACGCCAAGTCGGAGTTCCCCCACCTCCGCGACCTGTTTGCCGATGACCCATCGCGTGACATCCGGATGGGCTTTGAGTGCGCCGACCTTTGGATTGACCTCTCCCACCAAAACGTGACCGACGAGACCATGGGGTTCCTCGTGGACTTGGCAACCCAGCGGCAGGTCGTCGGCACGCTGCAAAGGACCCTGATCGGCGACACGGTCAACTCGACGGAGGGTCGGCCAGCGGTCCACGGTGCTATGCGGAGCCCACAGGCTGTAGCCCAGGGACTCGCCGAGGTTGAGACCGGCCGGGCCACCTTTGACCGGATGGCCGCACTCGCCTCGGAGATCCGCGACGGCGAGGCTCGGGGAGCTACAGGAAGGACGGTGGAAGCGGTGGTCCACCTCGGGATCGGTGGGAGCCACCTGGGTCCGGCACTGGCCGTCGACGCCCTCCGTCACCTCACTCATCCCGGAGTGGAGGTCCGATTCTCATCGGGCATCGACCCCGACGACCTGAACGAAGCGCTGACCGGTCTGGATCCGGAGACGACCCTCGTCGTGGCCTGCTCGAAATCGTTCACCACCCTTGAGACCCTCACCGCTCTGGACGCTGCCATGGCGTGGTTGTCCAACGGGATCGGGGAGGCAGCTATCGACCACGTGATCGGTGTGACGGCGGAACCCGAACGGGCCCGCTCTCTCGGACTCCCGGAGGAACGGATCCTTGAGGTCCCCCTCGGTGTCGGAGGACGGTTCTCGCTGGGCTCGGCGGTCGGCTTTCCGGTCATGGTCGCCATCGGACCGGAGGCCTTCCATGAGGTACTCGAGGGGATGCACGTCATCGATGTCCTCTCGGCCGCCGAACCGCCGGAAGAAAACGCCGCCGTCCAGCTAGCCCTCGTCGATGTCTGGAACCGGTGCTTCCTCAGGCGCGGATCGCTGGCCATCGTCCCCTACGCCCACCGCCTGAGACTCTTCCCCGCCCATGTCCAGCAGGTCTCGATGGAAAGCCTCGGCAAGAGCGTCTGCCAGAACAGCGACGACCCGGAGACTGCCACCGGGCCGGTGGTCTGGGGCGCTCCGGGAACTGACGCCCAGCACGCCTTCTTCCAACTCCTCCACCAGGGAACCGACGTGGTCCCGGTCGACTTGATCGCCGTCGCCCGTCCGTTGACCGACGACGACCGGTCGGTTCACGGCCAGGACCTGCTGGTGGCAAACCTCATGGCCCAGGCCGACGCCTTGGCCTTTGGTCGGACGCCCGACGAGGTCAGGGCCGAAGGAGTGCCCGAGGACTTGGTCGCCCACCAGATGTTTCCGGGGAACCGTCCATCGACGACGATCCTCATGCCCGAACTTTCGCCGTCTACCCTCGGCCAACTGATCGCCCTCTACGAGAACCGTACGATCGCCATGGCCGCCCTGCTCGGCCTTAACTCGTTCGACCAGTGGGGGGTCGAACTCGGCAAGGAACTGGCCACCCGCATAGGCGATCGCCTAACCAACCGGGACGGCACCCAGGACCCGTCTGCGACGGAGTTTCTGAGGCGCTACCGCTCCCTGCGTGAGGGCTGACCCGAGGCGGTCAAGACAGGTCGGCGACTACCGCCTCGGCAGCTGCCCCCGCCACCTCCGCCGTCTCGTCCACCACGGCATCAGAGTGGGCGAGGCTGGGAAACATCGCCTCATAGGCCCCGGGAGCTAGGGCCACGCCCCTTTCCAGGAGGGAGTGAAACACCATCGGGTAGAGGCCGTTCTCGGCCAGAGCCTTCGCCTCGTCGAAATCGGACGGCGCCACGTCGCCGAAGTAGATGCCGAGCAGGGAACCCACCCGCGGGAGTACTGAGGCCAACCCAGCGGTGGTGAACGCGTCAGCCAGCCCGGCGGCCAACCGGGCTGTGGTCGCGGCCAGTCGATCGAAGGCTCCGTCGTCGAGGAGTTCCAGCGTGGTCCTCCCTGCCGCCATAGCCAACGGATTCCCAGACAGGGTGCCTCCCTGGTACACGCCTCCCAGCGGCGCGAGGTGCTCCATCACGTCCCACCGGCCTCCGAAGGCTCCGACCGGGAGGCCCCCGCCGATGACCTTGCCGAAGCACCACAAGTCGGGGGTGACACCGAATCGCTCGGCCGCCCCTCCCCGAGCCAGGCGGAACCCGGTAATGACCTCGTCGAAGACGAGCAGGGCCCCGGCCTCGTCGCAAGCCGACCGCAGACCTTCAAGGAACCCGGGAGCCGGCGCGATAAGGCCCATGTTGGCGGCCACCGGCTCGACAATGACCGCGGCCACCGTGTCGTCCACATCGGGCAACACGTTGTAGGGAGCGACGATGGTGTCGGCCACCGCGCCGGCAGTGACCCCGTCGCACCCGGTCAGGCCCTGGTTAGCCACGCCGCTGCCTCCGGCTGCCAGTAGGGCGTCGCCGTGGCCGTGGTAACAACCGGCAAACTTCACGATGCCCGACCGGCCAGTGGCGCCCCGGGCTAGGCGGATGGCCGACATGGTGGCCTCGGTACCCGACGAGACAAACCGGACCGACTCCAGTCCGTCGATGCGGTCCACCACCATCTCGGCCAAGACCACTTCGGCTTCGGTGGGGGCACCGTAGGAGGTCCCGTTGGAGGCAGCACGGGCGATCGACTCAAGGACTGCCGGGTGGGCGTGGCCCAGGATGCCCGGGCCGTACGACTGCACGTAGTCGATGTAGCGCTTCCCGTCGGCGTCCCACACGTACGGGCCGTCGGCCCGCTCCACAAAGTACGGGGTGCCACCCACCGAACCGAAGGCCCTGACCGGCGAGTTGACGCCTCCCGGGATGACCCGGACGGCACGTTCGAAGAGGAGCCGGTTGGCGTCCATCAAGGGTTCAGCCCTGCAGGATCTCGGCGGCCCGGCCAGCCAGGTAGGTCAGAATGAAGTCGGCCCCCGCCCGGCGGATGGCCAGGAGGTGCTCCATGCCCACCGCGTCGCCATCCAACCAGCCGTTGGCGGCCGCCGCGGCCACCATGGCGTACTCGCCGCTCACGTGGTAAGCGGCCAACGGCACGTCGACCGAAGCCCGGACGTCGGTGATGACGTCCAGGTAGGCCAGTGCCGGCTTCACCATGACCATGTCGGCGCCTTCCTCCAGGTCGGCACCCACCTCGACCATGGCCTCCCGGGCGTTGGGCGGGTCCTGCTGGTAGCCACGTCGGTCCTCTCCCCCGACGATCTCGACGTCGACGGCGTCTCGGAACGGTCCGTAGAGGGCCGAGGCGTACTTGGCGGCGTAGGCCAGGATCGCCGTCTGGTGGTGGCCGGCGTCGTCCAGGGCGGTCCGGATGGCCCCGACCTGGCCAT
Organism: Acidimicrobiales bacterium; assembly: GCA_022452035.1. NCBI lineage: Bacteria > Bacillati > Actinomycetota > Acidimicrobiia > Acidimicrobiales > Acidimicrobiales bacterium. The sequence goes on from JAKURV010000001.1 coordinate 119,887, forward strand.
CCATCATCCCGGACGGGGCAGTCACGTCGACCCCGGCGTCGGCCTGGGCCACCGCGGCCCGTGCGTAGAGCTCGAGCGTGGCGTCGTTGTCCACCGAACCATGGCCGTCCAGGACCCCGCAGTGGCCGTGGTCGGTGTACTCGTCGACGCACAGATCAGCTAGGAGAACCATGTCGTCGCCAAGGTCGTCTCGAAGGTCCCGGAGGGCGACCTGGACGATCCCGTCGGGGTTCCAGGCCTCGGAGCCCACGGCGTCCTTTCGCTCGGGGATCCCGAAGAGGATGACGCCCGGGACGCCGAGGTCGTGCAGGGCGGATACCTCAGCCCGCAGGCTGGCCCGGGTGTGCTGAAACACCCCGGGCAGCGAAGCCACCGGCTGGGGCTCGTTGATGCCCTCCCGGACGAACAGGGGGGCCACAAGGTCATCGACTGAGAGGCGGGTCTCGGCCACTAGGCGGCGGAGGGCAGCGGTTCGGCGCAGGCGACGGGGGCGCGAGACGGGGAAGGTCACCCCCCGAGCCTACGGACGTCAGCCCGGAGGCGACGAGGCAGCAGCCCAGGCCAGCACGGAGTCCACCAGCCCGGCCACCGAGTGGGGTTCGGCCTCGACGACCGTGAACCCAAGCTGCCGTGCGACGGCGGCGCTGATCGGGCCGATGCAGGCCGCGGTAGCAGGCGTCGGGCCGCCGGCAAGATCGTGGTACCTGCGGACGGTCGACTGGGCGGTGAAGGTGACCAGGTCGGCTGACCGGGCCTGTTCGCGTATCTCCGGGTCCACATCCGGGACCACGTTCCGATAGGCGACCACGACGTCGACCTCCCATCCAGCGTCCCGGAGCCCGTCGGGCAGGACGTGGCGGGCCGTCTCGGCCCGAGCCAACAGGACGCGTCCGGTTCCGTCGGATGGGGGGAAGGCTTCCAGCAGACCCTCGGCCACCGCCCGGTCGGGGATCAGGTCGACCGGGTGTCCGGCCTCCAACAGCGGTTGGGCAGTCTTGGGTCCGATGGCGGCCAGGCGGGCCATGGTCGGCCTGGCCAACCCGTCGGCCACTCTCCGGGCCCCGTTGGGTGAGGTCACGACGATCCAGTCGTAGCGATCGGCCCGGGCCAGGGCGGCTGATAGGGCCTCCCCACCGTCCGCCGACTCCTCGATGGAAACCACCGGCAACTCGACCACCTTGGCCCCGTGGTCAGCCAGCGCTGTCGACAGGCTGCCTGCCTGGTCGGTGGCCCGGGTCACGACCACCGTGCGACCGATTAGCTGACTCATCCGGCCTCCATCAGCCGGATGCCGCCGCGATCGTCGAGAAGGTGACGGGCTACAGCTCGGCCCAACCTCTCTCCATCGACTGACTGGCGTTGCTCGCGAATCAGCACCGAACCATCGGAGGAGGAGAGGGCACCGATGAGCACCACCTCGTCACCGTCCAGTACGGCGTGGGCGGCGATCGGGAGGTCACAGCCTGCGCCCAACTCGGCCAGGAAGGCCCGCTCGGCGTCCACGGCCCGGCGGGCCACCGGGTCCTCCACGGCCTTTAGGACCTCGCCTACGTCGACGTCACCGGAGCGGCATTCGACGGCCAGCGCCCCTTGGGCTACCTGGGGTAGCAGGACCGTCGGGTCGAGGCGATCGACGATGTCGGGCACCAGTCCCAGCCGGTCCAGGGCGGCGGCGGCCACCACTACGGCGTCAAACCCCTCCGCCTTGGACAGCCGTGTCTCAATGTTGCCCCGCAGCCCCGAGAAGGCCAGATCGGGGCGTAGGTGGGACAGGTGGGCCCGACGCCGGATGGACCCGGTGGCCACCGTGGCCCCTGGTCCCAGGTCGGCCCACCGGCAACCCACTAGGGCGTCGCGGGCGTCGGCCCGCTCGGGCACGGCGGCCAGCACCAGGCCGTCGGGCGTGGCGGCTGGCAGGTCCTTGGCCGAGTGGACAGCTACATCGGCCCGTCCGTCGAGCACCGCGGCCTGGACCTCCTTCACAAAGACCCCCTGTCCCCCCATCTCATCTAACGGGGTGACCTGGTCGCGGTCTCCGGCGGTCTCCACGACTACCGGTTCGAGAGTGACGTCGGGGAGGACGGTGGCCAGCAGCTCGGCCAGCCGGTCGACCTGCCAACGGGCCAACGCGCTTCCCCGGGTGGCTGCCCGGATGCGCACGGCGCCCGCCTCTGTCCTAGAGGTCGAAGAGGTCGCGTAGGGCCTCGGCCAACCGTTCGCCGCGGGCTGAGCCGGCGGCGTCCTTCATCCGGACCGTCGGCTCGTGCAAGAGCTTGCCCACGATCCCGGCAGCCAGTGCCTCCACGGCCTCCTTCTGGCGGGGATCCAGATCACCCAGCCGAGCGGCCAGGCGCTCCAGTTCGCCAGCCCGTACCTCCTCGCCACGGTTCCGGAGGCTGGACACCAGAGGGGCCACCGACCGGGCCGTTGACTCGTCGACGTAGCGGTCCAACTCGGCGTCCACGATGGCCTGTACGGCGGTGATCTCGCGCTGGCGTTCTCGGATGCCAGCCTCGGCGAAGGCTCGCAGGTCGTCCATATCCAGGAGCGTCACGCCGTCGATCTCGCCGGCCGTCGGGTCCACGTCGCGGGGCACCGCGATGTCCACGACGAGGAGATTCCGTCCGTCGCGCCGACCGACCACGGTAGCCAGGTCTCCGTGCTCCAGGATTACGGCCGACGCTCCGGTGGAGGTCAGGAGCACGTCCACCGTGGCCAGGTGCCGGGGGAGATCATCTAGGCGGACCGGTGTCCCACCAAGGCGTTCGGCCACGTCGACGGCCCGCTCCCAGGTGCGATTGGCGACCAGGATCCCGGCCACACCACCGCTGTGAAGGGCACGGGCCAAGCCCTCACCCATCTCACCGGCCCCCACCACCAGTACCTGGCGGCCTTCCAGGCCTCCGAGACGCTCGGTGGCCATGGCCACTGCGGCCTGGGAGACCGACGTGATGTTCCGGGAGATTGCAGTATCGGTCCGGACCCGCTTCCCCACCTCGAGGGCGTGGCGAAACAGTGGGTTCAGGACCGGGCCGACCGAGTCCTCGGTAGCCGCCGTTTCCCACGCGCTGCGTACCTGCCCAAGAATCTCGTGCTCGCCCAGCACGGCCGAGTCCAGGCCGGAAGCCACTGAGAACAAGTGGCGAGCCGCGTCGGCGTCGTAGAGGCCGGTCAGATAGTCGGAGAACTCCTCGGGCGCTACGTGGGAGGACTCGGCGAAGAAGTCTCGGATGTCCTGATAGGCGCCGTGGAACTTCTCGGCGAAGGCGTAGACCTCAATCCGGTTGCAGGTCGACAGGACGACGGCCTCGGTGACGTGCTCGCGCGAGCCCAGGTCGGCCAGCGCCTTGGGCAGGCGGGATGCCGGGACCGTCATCCGCTCCAGTAGGTCGAGCGGCACGGTGCGGTGGTTCAGACCAACTACGACGACCGACAAGGACCGGGACTCCTGGTTCGGAGGTGGTTCGACCCGGGGGTCGGACTACCGATGGCGGGGTGGGGGAACGGTACGTGGTCGTGCCGTTCAGGGGGGCCAGCATTCCCCATCGCGGGGTTGCTTTCCAACCCTGCGGCACGGCGGGTACAACGCGGGTCTGACATAACAGCCGCCTATCCGGCAACCCGACCCATGATGGGGTCGTCGTCCGAACGGCGGTGTTGGTGATAACCGAGGATCTGGAGCTCGGTGGCCAAGTCGACCTGGCGAAGGCCGACGTGGCCGGGCACGACGACGACGGCCGGCGCGAAGTTGAGGATGGATCGGATCCCGGCGGCTACTAAGCGGTTGGCGGCCTCTTGGGCGGCATGGGCCGGAGTGGCCACGATGCCCACAGTGCTCCCAGTCTCAGTTACCAGGGTCCCGAGGTCGTCCACCGAACGTACGACCTTGCCGGCGATTCGTCGGCCGACCACTGCCGGGTCGGCGTCGACCAAGCCAGCCACCGGGAACCCGCCGGCCACGAAGCCGTCGTAGCTGCTGAGGGCCCGTCCTAGGTTGCCGACGCCCACGATGATCACCGGGTTGGGTTCGTCGCCTCCCAGGACCAGGGAAATCTCGGTGATCAGGTGGTCAACGTCGTAGCCCACCCCGCGGGTCCCGTGGGCGTGGAGGTAGGACAGGTCTTTGCGGACATTGGCCGCGTTCACCCCGGCCAAATCGGCCAGTTCCACCGACGACACCGTCTCCACCCCCGCCTCGGCCCGGTCGACCAGGCCCCGGAGATAGAGGGGCAGGCGGGCAACGGTGGCCCCGGGAATGGGCTCGCTCGGTTCCGATTCTGCGACTGCCGTCATGACCGGGAATCTAGACGCTTGTGCACCATTTCACATGACATGGCCGACAATCGTGCCTTACCCGCAGCGGCCGGCACGGACCTCGGGTGCCGGTGGTTCCAGATCCGCCAATACCGTGCGGAAGGTGAGCCACCAGATCGCCCTCGCCGCGGCGGCCACCCTCGTGTCGCTGGCCTTCGCCGCCACGGTATTCGAGCGCTGGCTGGACCGGCGGCGCCCCCAGGACCTGGCCTGGGCGACATCGCTGGGGCTGTTCGCCGCCGGTGCCGCTTCGCTCTGGTGGGGGGCGTCGGCCGGATGGTCTCCCGGGTCCTTCCGGGCCTTCTACGCCTTCGGTGCCGTGCTCAACGTGCCCGTACTGGCCCTGGGCACCGTCTACCTGCTGGTCGACCGACGTCGGGCCGACCGGATCGCCCAACTCACCGTGGTGGCCTGTGCCGTGGCCGCCGGCGTCGTGGTGGCTGCGCCGATCGAACCGGGCTTCGCTTCGGACGTCCTCCCACAGGGCAGTGACGTGTTCGGCGCCGGTCCCCGGGTGGTGGCCGCCGTGGCCTCCTCGGTCGGTGCCCTGGTGGTGATCTTGGGCTCGCTCTGGTCGATGGTCCGCCTGCTGCGCTCCTCCGCTCCGAAGGCCCGCGCAGGGGCCGTGGGCAACGGCCTGATCGTGCTCGGTGCGCTAGTGCTCAGCGCTGGCGGGCTGTTGAACTCGGTGCTCGACGAGATGACCGGCTTCGCCGTGTCGCTCCTGGTTGGCATCTCGCTGATCTTCGCCGGCGCCCTGGTGGCCACCGGCTCCCGGAGGAGGGGCTGAGCCGTCCGTTCAGTCGACCAGTAGGACGAACTGCACGACGGCAGCACCCAGGATGGCGGTCAGCAGTAGAGCCACCACGATCGTGGTCCCGTGGCGCATCAGGCCTCCCCCGGGGCATGGGAAACAGGCCGGTCGCCGAGGTGGACCGACGTGGCCGACCGATCGGAATTGGCGCCCACGGTGAGGACCACGGAGGCTCCGGCCACCAGCCCCAGATCGGCCGCCGCCGAGGCCCGGGCGGCCACTACGGACACCAGACCACACGAGTCGACCAGGACGCCCAGCCCACCGGCCGGGACGTCGTCGTAGGCCAAAACCCGCTGGGCGGGAACAAGTCGGTCAGCCAGTCGGATCCCGAACCGGTCTCCCGGTCCCAGGCCGTCCAGTTCCTCAGGACCCACGTTCAGCTGGATGTTGCCGAACCGGTCGATCCACAGCACCTCGGCGTGCAGGCCGTCGACCTCGGCCACGGCCACCGGGAGGACGCCGGGGAACAGGCCGGCCGGCTGGATCTGGTCTCCCAGTTCGGCCAGGTCCACCCCGGTTGCCAGGTGGGCGGCCACCGGCGCAAAGACGTCACGACCGTCGAAGGTCGAACCGGGGGTCGGAAGGTGCCAGGCCGGGTCGGTCAACGAAACGGCCCGGTCGGCGCCCCCCACCATGGCCACCGCCGGAGCCAGCAGGCCGTTGTCTGGGCCCACTAGTACCGACTCCCCGTCACCCACCTCGACAGCCACCGCTCGTCGGTCGGTTCCCACCCCGGGATCGACGACGGCCAGTACCACACCCGGACACAGGTACTGGGCGCTCCGGGCCAGGGCCAGGCCACCGGCCCGCACGTCGTGGGCGGCGATCCCGTGGGTGATGTCCACGATCACCGCGTGGGGGGCGATGCTGCGGAGCACCGAGTGGACGACCCCGACGAACTCGTCGTCGATCCCGTAGTCGGAAAGAAACGAGATGGTGTCGTGGCGCCGGCCCACGATCAGCGGTCACCCAGCTCGCGGGACCGCTCGGTGGCCGCCGCGACTACGCCTCGGACCAGGTCCCGGAAGCCTCCGGCCTCGAACACGGCTAGGCCGGCGGCCGTGGTCCCGCCTTCGGAGGTGACGTTCTCTCGGAGGGTGGACGGTGGGTCGTCCGACCGGCACAGCAGTGTGGCAGCACCCAGCAGGGTCTGCTCGGTTAGGGCCACGGCGACGTCCCGCGGGAGGCCCTCGGCCTCCCCAGCGTCGATCAGCGCCTCGGCCAGGAGGAAGAGGTAGGCGGGCCCGGAACCGGACAGCCCAGTGACAGCGTCCAGCAGCGCCTCCTCAACGACGACGACCTCACCCACCGCTGCCAGGATCCCCGTCGCCCACTCCAGGTCGGCGGGTGTCGCCGCCCGCCCGCCAGCCACCGCGGCGGCGCCTTGGCCAACCAGCGCCGGGGTGTTGGGCATCACCCGTACCACTGGGACGTCGTTGCCTAGGACGGCCTCCATTGCCTCGGTCCTCACGCCGGCGGCGATCGACAGCACACGGGGAACCCCGAGGGTGGCCAATTCGTGGCACACATCGACCACCACGTGGGGCTTAACTGCCACCAGGGTGTCAACGTCGGCCACCGGCGCCTCGCCGCAGGAGATCCCGGCCACTGCGTCGGCCAGGACCCGGCGACGGTCCTCGTCGGGCTCCACGACATGAAGTTCGCCCGGAGTGGCCCATCCGTCGGCCACTAGGCCGCCGAGCAGCGCCTCGCCCATCTTTCCGCCGCCGATCACCTGGAGTCTCGTGGCCACGAGTCGAACCTACTGGCTCCGGTCCTGCGGGAGCCGAGCCGTCGGCAAGATCCGGGAGCGGCCAACGATGAGGGCGATGCTGGCCACTACGACGCCGGCTGCCACCAGAACGGTCCCGGTAGTCCACCAGCCGATGGCCGCCCCGACGACCATCGGCCCGGTGGTCTGGCCGATCCGGAGGCCACCTACCCAGAAGGCCATAAGGGCCCCACGGAGGCGTTCGGGGGCCTGTTCGGCAACCAGGTCCTGGAGGGTCGGGATGGTGGCACCCTCTGCCAGGCCGTAGACGGCGGCCGCGGCCACCAGCAGCCAAAGGTTGCCGAGTCCCATGGCCACAAAGGTGGCGGCGAACACCCCTAGGCCCACGGCCACCATGGCCCTGATCGACATCCGGGCCCGGAACCAGGTCACAACCAGCGCGGTGGCGGTGGAGGTCACGGCGGGAACGGCGGCCACGATTCCCCGTTTCGTCGGTCCAAGCCCGAATACCTCGTCGAGGTGAATTGGAATGAGGGTTAGGAACACCCCGAACATGACAAAGAAGGTCAGCGAGCCGAGAACGATGGCCATGGCGTTCACGGGAACCGACAGCTCGGCTAGGGCGTCGCGGAGTTGTCGTCCCACCGGGTCCGTTCGACCCTCCCACGGGTCGTGGAGCGAACGGGCCACTACGGCCCCCACCACGAGGGCCAGGCCGTAGTAGGCGAAGTTCCACCGCCAACCGAACAGGTCGGTGGTAGCTCCACCGAGGAACGGGAACACGGCCAGAACGGCCGTGATGACCGCCGAGTTCTGCCCGAGGAGGCGGGTTCGCTCAGTCCCCGACCAGTGGTCGGTGATCAGCACGACGACCAGGTTGATGAGGCCCGCCGACCCCAGACCCTGGACGACCCGGACGGCCAGCAGCCACCTGAACGACGGGCTGAAGCCGCCCAGGCTGCCGAAGACCCCGAAGATCAGGAGGCACGGGACGAGGACACGCTTGCGCCCGTAACGGTCGGCTAGGAACCCGATAGCCGGGGCGGCCACGATCCCGATGACCGTCCCGGCGGCGATCAACATCCCAGCCCGCCCGATTGGCTCCCCGAAGGACTCCAGGATCTCCGGGGTGGAGCTCATCAGGACCGAGTTGTTGAGCAGTGCCATCGCCGTGACGGCGAAGACCAGCAGCCGGGAGGGAGGCCCGGTCCGAACGGAGGTCACCTGGCCGTCCGTTCGGGCCTGACCTCCACGTCAGCCCCCGAACCGGCTGGCGAACCCGATACGCAGCGCCGGGCGGAAGCACTGTTCGATGGCCGTCCACACTGTGCCCAGCAGCCGGTCCAGCACCTGGTGGTCCACCGTGTCCGCTGGAATAGCCCCGACCAGGAACACGGCGTCCTCCTCACCCACGCAGAACGACACCCCGACCAGGCCGCGGTTGCGCCGCAACAGGTGCTCGTGGAACGCCGCGTGGTTCTCCTCGGGAGCGGGCATGACGTAGGTCTCGTGGTGCAGCATCCGCTGTCGGAGCGAGAGGCGAATGGTCGAGGCGTCCTTTTCCTCCCCGACCAGCCGGGCCAACCAGCGTCGGTCGGTCGACCCGCCGTCGTGGTCACGTTCGACGGCGGCCAGGACCGGGTTCTCGGCCAGGGTCCGGTCAAACCACCCGTCGATGAGCGCCTCGAGGGTGTCGAGCTCGACGGGTCCGAGCGGTCGTGCTTCGTCGGACACCGTCAGGCGCAGTCCACGAGGGTCCGCGACGTCAGGTCATCGCAGATCCTTCGGAGCCTCGCCGCGGTGGCCGACCAGGTGTAGGACCACGACCGTTCGGTCGCTGCGGCCGACATGCGTGATGCGACCACGGGATCGTCCAGGATTCGGGCCACGTGGACGGCGTAATCCACCGGATCCCGGCCCTCAATCAGGTAGCCGGTCTGGCCGTCGTCGACCAACGAGCGAAGGCCGCCAACCGCCGCGGCCACCACGGGGATGCCACACGCCGCAGCCTCCAGGGCTACCAGACCGAATGACTCGGACCGACTCGGCATGACCACCACGTCAGCGGCCCGGTACCAGTAGGCCAGCGAGTGGTGGGGTTGCGGGGGGACGAACTGGACGCGGTCGGCCAGGCCGTGGGACTCGGCGACCTCGCGGACACGACGCTCCTCGTCGGAACCGTCGCTACCGCTGGCTCCGCCGACCACCACTAAGCGGGCGTCGTCCCGGCCCAGCTCGGCCAGGGCCCGCACGGCCACGTCGACGCCCTTGAGAGGCTGGATACGACCTGCGAACAGCAGGACCGGACCGGACCCCAGGCCGGTGGCCCGCCGGGCCACGACCTGCGGACCCGGATTAAAGAAAGCATGGTCAACGCCTGGCGGGACAACCTCGATGCGGTTCGGGTCCGCCCCGTAGAGCTCCACTAGCTGGTCGGCCTCCTCCGGGCCGTTAGCCAACATCAGGTCGGAGCAGCCCACCACGGCAGTCTCAGCCTCGACGCGACGGAGTGGCTCCGGGTCGCCCGTCTCGGCCTTGACCCGGGCCAAGGTGTGGAACGTGGTGATGAGCGGAAGGTCCAACTCGTGCTTTAGCCGGTGACCGGCCACCCCACTCAGCCAGTAGTTGGCCAGGATCCCGTCGTGGTCGGGGTGAATGTCTAGGTGGTCGGCCACGCCGTCGGCGAACTCGTCCACCACGGCCAGCAGGTCCTCCTTGGGAAGGTCGTGGGCACCGGCCTCCACGTGAACGACCCGGAAGCCGGGCTCCACATCGACCACGGTGGGCACGTCGGCGTCCACCCGACGGGTGAACACCGTGGATCGTCCACCAGCCTGGGAGAGGGCGGAGGCCAACTGGCGGACGTAGACGTTCATCCCACCACCGTCACCGGACCCGGGCTGGACCAGCGGCGAGGTGTGTAGCGAGAGGACGGCCAGTCGACGCACGGCTCAGCCCCCCGAGACCGGCGGGATCAGGGCTACCTCGTCGTCGGTACCCACGACGTCGGTGGCTGTCGCCGACTCGCCGTTCAGCCACACCCGGCAGGTGGCAGCCATCCCAGCGAACCCTTGTCCGAACTTCTCGTCGGCCGCCGCGAGTACGTCCCCCACGGTGTCCCCGGGGACGTCGATCTTTCCGGTTCCGGCGGCGACCCGAACCGAAGCAAAGAGGCGCAGCACGGCCATCCGGTCAGTGTATGGACGAGCCTTGCCGGCACCCCGTTCGGGACCTGACCACTGAAGCCGTCGCCGACCGCCGCTACCGTCGCCGCCCATGACCCGCTTGCTCGTCGTCCGTCACGGCCAGTCGGAGTGGAACGCCATCGGTCGATGGCAGGGGCGGGCCGACCCGCCACTGACCGATGAGGGTCGGCGCCAGGCGGCTGACGCGGCAAAGGTCCTCGGGACGTTCGACGCCGTGGTGGCCTCACCTCTCGTCCGGGCCGTTGAAACGGCTGCCGTCCTGGCCGACCACTTGGGGATCGGACCGATACTGGTGGACGCCGACCTGATGGAACGTGACGCCGGCGAGTGGCAGGGCCTCACCCGAACCGAGATCGAGTCCGGCTGGCCCAACTTCCTGGAATCCGGACGCCGACCCCCCGGCTACGAGACGGATCAGGCCATGGGGGCCCGGGTCCGGGCCGCGCTGGACCGGGTGTCGGACCAGGTGGGCGACGGCGACGTGCTGGTCGTCTCCCATGGCGGTGTGGTGTATGCCTTGGAGGAAGCCTGTGGGGAACCGTGGCGCAGGGTCCCCAACCTCGGGGCCCGGTGGTTCGACTTGTCGGGCGGTGTCCTCACGGTGGGCCACCGGGTGGAGTTGATCGCCGACGGGACCATCCCCGACGTGCTCTGACGGGACCGTCCCTAGGTGGGGTCCGAAGCCTCGTCGTCTAGGCGGGCGGCAACCGCCCCGTAGCCCTCCAGGTCGCCGGAATCCACCCGGTCCATGGCCGCCTCGATGGTGGCCAGGTCGGCCTCTAGGCGCTCGAGCATGGCGTCGTCCACTTCCGGCACCGGGTCGGCCGACGGCTGGTCCGGTTCCCGGTCGGATGCTGGAGGGGTCGGGTCGGCCACGGCGGCGAGAGTACCGTCGCCCGGTGGCCACCCCGCTGATCCTCCTCCCTCCCTCTGAGGGCAAGGCGGGAGGAGGCACTGGCTCACCGTGGGCCGATTCTCCGCAGTCGTTCCCTGACCTGGCCGTGCACCGCCGGAAGGTCATCGCCGCCCTGGCCGACGCCATGGCCGGGCCGGTCGAAGCCCGGTCCCGGATCCTCGGGGTGGGCGCGGCCAAGGCCGACGAGGCCGCGGCGGCTAATAGGTCCGTGGATTCCGCGTTAACCCTTCCAGCCATCCAGCGCTACACCGGCGTCCTCTATGACGCTCTCGACTATCCCGCTCTGTCGGCGGCCGTCCGACACGGGGTGGACCGCCAGGTGGTCATCTTCTCGGGACTCTGGGGTGCGGTGAGACCAACCGACCCGATCCCGGACTACAAGCTGAAAATGGGGGCGACGCTGCCCGGGTTGGGAAAGCCGGCCCGCTTCTGGAAGCCACTCCTCACCGACGCCCTGACTGGAGCCGCGTCGGGCACAGTCTGGGACCTCCTCCCCAACGAGCACACTGCGGCCTGGGATCCGACGGTCGCCGGCCGTCGGATCCGGGTGCGATTCCTGGACGACGTCGAGAAGGGTGGAGAGCGCACGCTGGTCACCGTGTCGCACTGGAACAAGTTGCTGAAGGGCGCTCTGGTGCGCCATGTCGTGGAGCGCGGCCTGGACGACCCTGAAGACCTTGTCGGCTTCCAACACCCCGAGGGCTACCGCTACGAACCGTCGCTCACCGTGGTCGACGGCTCCACGACCGAGGTCGCCCTGGTGTCCCGGCGTTGACCGCTACGGGCCGAGGACGCGGTCCAGGTAGTCGTTGGTGAAGCGGCGGACTGGGTCGAGGCGGTCTCGGGCAGCTTGGAACCGATCCCACTGCGGATAGCGGTCGGCCAGCACGTCCGCATCCTGGAAGTGGAGCTTGCCCCAGTGGGGCCGGCCGTTGTAATCGTCCATGATCGCCTCCACCCCTCTGAAATATTGGTCGTACGGCGTTCCTCGAAAGACATGGACGGCGATAAAGCAGGAATCCCGCCCGGCTGCTGTCGATAGCGGAATGTCGTCACCACCTAATATCCGGAACTCGATCGGGAAACTGATCGGTCGGTCCAGCGTGTCGATTAGTGCCCGTACCCGACTGAACGCTTCAAGTCCGTCTTCGCGAGGCACGGCATACTCCATCTCGTAGAAACGAACCCGCCGCTCACTCGCGAAAACCTCGTATGAGGTCGTTAAGTACTCGGCTCGACCGCCCTTCTCGAACACCAAACCGTTGAGCCTTGGTATGAGCGACGGTTGGAGCCGCCCAAGGTGGTTCATGGCCCCAAAGGCCACGTTCTCCAGCAACTCCTTGTTCTTGAACCGCTTCCACCGGCGACGCATCGAGTGACGGAGATCCCGGGCCGGTGGCGGCGTATCGGTAGTGCGCATGTTGCGCTTTACCTGGGCGAAGCCGGTATGGGGCATCCAGAAGAACTCGACATGGTCGGTTGTGTCCGCCCATCCGTCAAACGACGTCACGACTTCATCGATGGGGAGGATTTCCTCTACGGCATGCAGGTTGAACACCGGGACGCATTGCAGGGTCACCTCGGTGACAATGCCCAGGGCACCAAGACCCACCTGAGCTACGTCGCGTAGGTCAGGGTCGTTGTCGTCATCGAGGACTACGACCGATCCGTCGCCAACCACCAACCGCAGCCCCACTACCCCCGCAGCGATCGACTGGAAGCCGAGGCCAGTGCCGTGGGTTGATGTTGAGATGGCGCCGGCCACCGACTGGTAGGCGATGTCCCCGAGGTTGGGCATAGCCAATCCCCGAGCATCAAGCCTGGGGTTGAGGTCGAACAGGCGGGTGCCAGCCCGCACCCGCACCCGGCCACTGGTGTCGTCAACCGCCTCGATCCCAGTCAGACCGTCGAGGCTGACCAGCACGTCATCAGTCCGGGCAATGGGAGTGAACGAGTGGCCAGCCCCCACGACCCGTACCCGCAAGCCGTCGGCCGTCGCCCGTCGCACCAGATCTCCGACCTCGGACTCCGACGCCGGTCGTTCTATGCGGACCGGCCGGCTGCTCTGATTACCGGCCCAATTTCGCCACGAACCATCAGCCCTGATCCCACCGCCTCTGGAACCGCTCACCCGCTCACCAGCCTCGAAGGTCAACCGGCCAAGACTCGAACACCTCGGCATCGCCGCCAGCTTCGGCATCATCAACAAGGTGGAGCAGCTCGTGGTTGGAGATCGTCGGATCGATGTGGGCTGGCCGCAGCCCGACCCGATCACCAACCGACCACGAACCTCCAGCCACCGTCGTGTGCTCATCGGAGCAAAACTGAACTGTGGCGACTCCACCAAAATCGTCGACGAGACGCGGATCGCCGCTGTCCATAGCCAAGGCCTTCAAACCCCCGTCTAGTGCCGCGTGGTGACCGGACCGGACCGACACCGCCGTAGTGAGCAAGACCAGCCCCTCTTTGAAAGGCAAATCAAGCCGCGCGTAATCACCGTCCATCAGCACGAACGAACCAGCCTGGAGTTCGGTGACCACGTGGTTGCAGTCCCACGTGCCTGTCCCCCCTCCGGAGACCACATCGCCTCCGACATCGGCGTGGGCCCCGACCAGCACGGACATGGCTTGAACCGTGCGAGCCTCGCGCTCGGTTCGATCGACCACGTGCTGGGCATGTCCCTCGTAGCCCATCACCCCGCGCACCACTAGCCCGGCAGCCCGTGCCTCGTCAGCGAGGCGACCTGCATTGGAGGGGTCACACCCGCAGCGGGGCATCCCTACGTCCACATCGACAATCACCTCTCGGACGCCCCCACCCGCCGCGGCAGCAATCGTCTCCGCTGAGTCGATAGCCACAGTCACCCGGGCCGTTCCGGCGTCCACCAAGGCACCCAGACGGGCCAGTGCTCGCCGATCAACCACCTCGTTGGCCAGCAGCAGGTCCTCTCCTAGGCCGGAGGCAGCAAGACCTTCCAGTTCGCGCACTGTGGCGCAGCAGAAGCCGGCGTGACCAGCGGCCGCGAGACGAGCGGCCAGAGCGGTGCACTTGAATGCCTTGGCGTGGGGGCGCAGAGCCGGTCCCGGTCGGGCCGCCGACATGGTGGCCATGTTGGCGTCCAGCACGCCGGCATCGGCCAACAGGGCCGGGGTAGTCAGGTCGCCGGCCCGCACGAGTTCAGTTCCGTCGGGCCTCGGCCCAAGACATTCCCCGCTGCTCGTCGATCTCGCGAGGTAGGCCTAGTACCCGCTCGGCGATGATGTTGCGTTGCACGGCAAATGTGCCACCACCAAGGGTAAGGGCCGGCGAGAAGATGAACCCGTAGTGCCAGATTGACGAGACTTCAGGGAACTGCTGGTTGCCCAATCGATTTTCTGTCGTTCCCTCCGTCTTTGATGAGGCCAGCTGGCCCGCTGGGCCGGAACCGACGAGCATCCCGGAAGCGCCGACAACCTCCTTGGCCATCTCCATCACGTGCTGGCCGTGCTCATCGGCCATGGCCTTCTGGATGGACGCCTCGGGCCCCGGTTCTTTCCCGGCAATGCGGGCCGTGAGCGTCCGCAAGCGGTTCAGGCGAAGCACCTCTGACTCGGAGTAGAGAGTGCTGAGGCGTTGGCGGACTACCGGATCGGTTTCTCCACCGCCCCGACGGATCAGTTCGAGCAAGTCGTCGGCCGACGGTCCCTCTCCCCACAACGAACCGGCCGACGACAGTGAGACCCGCTCGTTGGCCAGCGTTACTCGGGCCAGGCGCCAGCCGTCCCCCTCGGTGCCGACCAAGTTTTCGACCGGGATCCGGACATTGTCAAAGAACACCTGGTTGAAGGAGTGGGCCGTGGTGGCATCGATGATCGGTGTCATCGTGAGCCCCGGCAGGTCTGTCGGGCAAATGAAGTACGAGATGCCTTTGTGCTTTGGCTGGTCGGGATCGGTTCGGGCGATGAGGATCCCAAACTTGGACACGTGACCTCCACTCGTCCAGATCTTTGAGCCGTTGACCACGTACTCGTCGCCATCCCTGACGGCCCGGGTACCCAGGTTGGCCAGGTCGGAGCCGGCGTCCGGTTCGCTGAACATCTGGCACCAGAACTCCTCGCCGGTGAAGATCGGCTCCAGATAACGCTCCTTTTGCTCCTCGGTTCCTGCCAACGCGATGGTGGGAGCCGCCCAGCCGATGCCGATCGGGTTATTCGGACGGCTAACCCCGGCTCGCCGCAACTCGTCGTCGATGACGATCTGGTGCATGGCGTCTGCTCCCAATCCGTGCGGAGCTGGCCAGTGGGGCACCACGTAGCCGGCGTCGTGGAGTTGGTGAGCTGTGGGATCGGGGTGGTCCGCCAACCACTCACGAACGACTGACCGTCGCGGATCATCGTCTGGTGGAAGGTCAAAGTCCATGGCGGCGAGTCTGGTGTCTGTCGCGATCAGCCGACCACGCGGGACAGCAGGCGGCGTTGAGCCCCGAACGGCACAACACCCCGAGCAACCCACCGCAACCAGGCTCCCCGACCGACCGGTCGGCGAAATGGGGGGTGCCGGTCATTAAACGCGCGGGCCACCACCCGGGCCACGGCCACCGGGTCACCACCCGACTGGGCGGCGCGGTGGTCGGCAGCCTCCATGTCAACCACTGTCGGGCCGTAGGGGCCGTCGGGCGATCCGTACCGGGCCGCTTTGGTCCAGACCCCAGTGGGGAAGGCGCCCGGTTCGACCAGTGCCACGTCGATCCCGTGGGGTCCGACCTCGAAGGCCAGGGATTCGGCCCAACCCTCGACGCCCCACTTAGAGGCCGCGTAGGCCGACCAGGTAGGGAGGCCGCCAAGGGCCGCCGAGCTGGTGACGCAGACAATGCGACCGCCGTGGCCGCGCATACGGGGCAGGGCGGCCCGGGTCACGGCCAGGGTGCCGTGGAGGTTGGTATCCAGCACTCGGTGCACGGCTGACGGCGGGAGTTCCTCGAAGGGACCGACGGCCAGGGTGCCGGCGTTGTTGACCAGACCGACGAGTCGGCCGGCGTCGCCGGCCAACCTCACCCAGGAGTCAGCCCGAGCGAACGCCTCGTCAATTGAGTCCGGATCGGTCACGTCGAGCTGCAGGACCTCCACACGATCGGACAGCCCTGCCTCGGCTAGAGCCGAGTCGAGCGGACCCCGTCGGGATAGGTCACGCATGGAAGCGGCCACTCGCCGTCCCCGTCGGGCCAGCTCTACCACCGTCAGAAGGCCGAAGCCCGAAGAGCATCCAGTCACCAGGATCACGCCGTCCTGGTTCCGGGGCGACGAGACCGGAGGGTCATGGCGGGTGAGGCGGCCGATTAGCCGACGGTGGACGCCGGCCGGTACCACGCCCCGGGCTGCGAAACGGGCCCGGGCGGTGAGGCCGATCGGATGGCGGAGGCCCCGCCGGCCCTCTACGACCGAGACCATGGTGGCCGACACGCTGTTCGGGTCCAGGGCCCGGGCCCACGCCCGGCTGTCGCCCTCCTCCAGGGCTTGGAGCATCGACGCGTACGGACCGTCCGGGTCGCCGTGTACCGAACCGGCGTCCCACAATCCGGTCCGGACGGACGCCGGTTCGACGATGGCCACCGAGACCCCGAGAGGAGCCATCTCGTGGGCCAGCGACTCGGCCCAGCCCTCCAGCGCCCACTTGGAGCCGCAGTAGGCGGCCAGGCCGGGGAGGGCCGATAGCCCGCCGACCGAGGAGGAGACGACCACCCGCGAGCCCTTGGTGGCTCGTAGGGCCGGCAGGGCCGCCCGGGTGACGTGCATCGCGCCGCACAGGTTGACGTCGAACATCTGTCGCAGGTCGGCAACCGGGGTTTCCTCAAAGGCGCCTGCCACCCGGATCCCTGCGTTGGCCACTACAGCGTCCAGGGTCCCACCGGTAGAGGCCACCACTCGGGCCACCGCCTCGTCCACGGCCCGACGGTCGGTGACGTCCACGGCAACGGGCTCCACCGACCCGCCGAAGCCAGCCAGGTCCGACGGGAGGAGGGGGGCGTCGCCGGCCGTGAGGTCGAACCCCACGACCCGCCAACCCCACCGGGCGAGGTCCAGGGCGAGGGCCTCGCCGATCCCCCCGGCCGCCCCCGTAACGATCGCCGTGCGCATGGGCCGAGGCTACGAGAGGCACCGGGGTGTCCAGTGGGCAGGCGAGCAGACACGTGGAGGTTCCGTCTCCGATCCGGAGAAGCGATCAGGAGGACCGATCATCGACGGTCGACAACCGGTTCTCGGACAGAGTGGTCCTGTCCGGTCGCTGGGCCAGACTGCGCCGATGGCAACAGGGCGGGAACGCAGCGAACTGGAGGTCATCGCTTTCCTGGCCTTTATCGGGATGTCGGTGGCCTTCGGTATCGACGCGACCCTGCCCGCCTTCGACGAGATGCGACCCGACGTCGGCCTCCCTCCAGGCTCCAATCGGATCACCCTGGCCGTCACCGTCTACTTCCTCGGCATGGCCGCCGGGCAGGTCGTGTACGGGCCGGTGGCCGACCGCTTTGGACGGGCCCCCACGCTGCGGATCGGCATGGTCATCTACGCCCTCGGCGCCACGGGCTCGATGCTGGCCACGGACTTCGAATTTCTCTTGGCCAGCCGGCTCGTTTGGGGGCTGGGGGCATCTGCGGCAACGCTCATGAACCTGACCATCCTCCGGGACCTCTACACGGGAGACCGGATGGCCCGCGTGATGTCCACCATCACGGCCGTCTTCCTCGTTGGCCCGGTGGTGGTGCCGCTGATCGCCGAGGGGATCCTCCGCACGATGTCGTGGCGGTGGGTGTACGCCGTCGGGATCGTTCTGGCCGCCGCCATCACGGCCTGGGGAATCCGGTTCGGTGAGACGCTGGACCCGGCGAACCGACGTCCCCTCCGGGTCCGACCGACCATCGACGCCTTCCGGCGGGTCGTGACCTGCCGTCGGACGGTCCTGTACGCGTCTGCACTCCTATTCGCTGACGGCGCCTTCCTCATCTTCCTGGGGAGCACCCAGCAGGTGTTCGAGGTGGTCTACGACAGGGCCGACGAGTTCGCAGTGCTGTTCGCGGCGTCAGCCATCGTCTTCGCTGTGGGCTTCCTCGCCATCAACCCGGCCATCGGCAGGTGGGGCGCCCACCCGGTCGGGGTGTTCGTTCTCGCCATGGCCATGGCCTTCGCCGTCGTGCTGCTCGGCCTCACCCTGGCCACCGACGGTGTGCCGGAGTTTTGGACGTGGTTCTCCCTCATAGTCATCGGCAACACCCTGCTCGCTCTCGTCACGCCTGTGGCTATGTCCATGGCCCTCGAACCGCTGGGCGACGTGGCCGCGACAGCCGCCGGGGTCCTCGGCCTGGGGGCTCTCACGTCGGCCTCTCTGCTGGCTGCCTTCGTCGGAATGCGCATCGAATCCTCCACCACGCCTTGGGCAGTCGGCTTCCTCGTCTACGGCCTAATCGCCCTCGGGTTTCTCCTGGCCGCCGGACGGACGCCCGATCCGGTGGCGGACGCCGCATAAGTTGCCGACCGTGGGCCTCCTCGACGTTGACGTGCCGGCGGAGAACCTGTGGCGGGGCGCCGACCTTGATGGCACCGATCCGATCGCCGTGGACCTGCCTCCAGCCGACCTGACCGACCTGGAGGCGGCCGCGGTCGACCTGGCCTCCCGCGGTGTCGATCCGGTCGAGACCTCCGCCGCCGACCTGCCGTTGGGTGCCCTCGCCCCCCTGGTGGACGACCTGCGCCACGAGGTGCTGCATGGACGGGGCATCGCCCTGTTGCGGGGCTTTCCCGTCGACCACCGAAACGTGGAAGAAATCGCCCTCATGTTCTGGGCCATCGGCCTCCGGCTAGGACGGGCCGTCTCACAGAGTGTGATGGGCGAACGCCTAGGCCATGTGGTCGACGTGACCGACGTGGACCCCCACGCCCGGGCCTACCGCAATCGTTCAGAACTAGCCCCCCACAGCGATCCCGGCGACCTGGTGTCGTTCCTGTGCATCCGGGCGGCGGCCGAGGGCGGGGTCAGCCGCTTCGTGAGTTCGCTGACCGTGTTCGACGAGATCCGCCGGTCCCGGCCCGATCTCCTGGAGGTGCTTGCCCGGGGCTTTCACTACCACCGGTTCGGGGAGCACGGACCAGATGACGACCCGGTCACGCCCCACCACATCCCCGTGTTCAGCGAGCGAGAGGGGCTGGTAAGCGGCCGTTACGTCCCCGAGTACGTCCAGATTGCCGCCGACGAGGACCCATCAATCCAGTTGAGCGACCTCGATTTAGAGGCGCTAGAACTGCTGCACACTACGACCAACCGCCGCGACCTGGTCCTGGACTTCACCCTGGCTGCAGGTGATGCGGTGGTGGCCAACAACTTCACCGTGTTCCACGCCCGGACAGGGTTCGTCAACGGACCCGGGCAGCGACGCCACCTGCTCCGCCTCTGGCTAGCTGCCGAGCCACCACGGCCGGTAGTTCCCGATACCAAGCACTACCCGGGCGAACCAGGCATTCCGCCCCAGCCGGGCCGCAAGCCGTCCTTCGCCAGCCGGTTCGACAACCGGTGATCGGCCGCCGACAGTTGGGTGGCCTCGTCGGGCCGGTGTTTCTCGCCGACGCCATGGTCCTGGCCGGGCTACTTACGGCCATTCCGGCTCCTACTGAGAAACTTTCCCCGTGACCACCGAGGATGCCATACCAATTCCGCTAAGGGTAAAGGCCCTCTTGGTTGTGAACTTCCTGACCTGGTTCGCGGTGATAGGCCAGATCACCATCATCGGCAAGCAGGTCTACGACATGACTGGCCGCGAATTAGACCTCGGGCTGCTAGGCCTCGCAGAGTTTGCACCGCTGGCCGTTCTGGCTCCCCTAACCGGGTCACTGTCCGATCGGCTTGACCGACGCAAGGTGCTCGGGGTGGCTTTGGTCGGTGAGGCGACAGCCTCGCTTCTCCTATTTCTCTATGCCCGGTCGGATCCGACATCAATCGGGCCGATCTTTGCCATAGTCCTGCTGTTCGGGGTGAGCCGGGCATTTGCCTTCCCTGCCGGCCGGGCCCTGGCTATCGACCTCAGCCCGCACGAGGTGGTTCCTCGGGTGATCGCACTCAAGTCGGTCTGCTTCCAGGCCGGTCATATCGCCGGGCCTGTCACATTCGGGTTTGTTTTTATAGCTGATGAGTCGCTCCCTTACCTCCTGTCTTTCATCTCGCTACTGGTTGCCGCGGGCATTGTCGGAGTCATCCCGTCCTCGGGGGTTCGACGCCTGACGTCGATCGGGAGTCGACAAGCGATCTATGACGCCTTAGAAGGTCTGCGGTTCATCCGCCGGCGACCGGTGATCTTCGGGGCTATGGGCCTCGACTTGTTCGCCGTACTCTTCGGCGGCGCGATCGCCCTGCTCCCAGCAATCGCTGAAAGCCGACTCGGAGTCGGCGCGGTCGGCCTTGGCTGGTTGCGATCTGGTGTCGGCATCGGCGCTGGTGCAACCGCCATCTGCATGTCGATCCGGCCAGTCCGACGACATCTCGGCCGAATTCTTTATGCCGTGGTCGCTGTGTTTGGCCTCGGGACCATCGCCCTTGGCCTCACACGGAGCTTCGCTCTGGCATTGACAATCATCATCGTGATATCAGCAGCCGACGCTGTGTCGATGTTCATTCGCGCCACTCTTGTTCCCCTGGCCACCCCGGAGGACATGCGTGGGCGAGTCCTAGCCACGGAAGGCGTGTTCATCGGAGCGTCCAACGAACTGGGAGCCGCCGAATCGGGGCTAACTGCCGCATTCATGGGCCTGGTTGGTGCCGTGGTGTTCGGTGGAGCAGCCACTCTTGTTGTCGTAGCTGTGTGGTGGCGTTGGTTCCCCGACCTCCGGGACCTGGACACCTTCGACGAGGTCCGCCCGGATCCTCCGTGACCGCCCCCAACGGACAGAATGAGTCAGTGATCAACCAAGCGATCGAAAGCTGGCACGCCGTCCTCCGGGGTGAGGCCGACCTAGACGAGGTCCTCCACAAGGACTGCGTCTTCTGGTCGCCAGTGCTGTTCCGCCCTCAGGAGGGCCGGGAGTTAACCAAGTTGTACCTGACTGCCGCTTATCAGGTTTTTCCCGGGGATCCGGAAGCGGCAACCAACGAGGGTGAGGATCCGACGGGCGGACAATCCGGGTTCCGGTACACCCGACGAATCCTGGATGGGAACCACGCGGCCCTCGAGTTCGAGACAACCATGGACGGCGTAACTGTTAACGGGGTGGACCTCATCACCTGTGACGACGACGGACGGATCACCGAGTTCAAGGTCATGCTCCGACCGCGGAAAGCCGTGGAGAAGGTTCAGGAGCAGATGGCTGCCATGATCGAGACCCTGTCGGTCGAGGGCTGACCGCGGGCCATCAAGTCCGATATCTAGTCCAGGGTTCCCGGGACACAGCAACCACTGGACTCATGAAGCAGGACATACGCCGACGACTCCGGATCGACGCGCACCTTCATCTAGGACATGATGCCTGAATGGGTCTCAAGGTCGGATGCCAACTCCACCCCCAGGCCACCACGGTGGCCGCGCTACGCGACGCCTGGTGCCGGGCCGACGCGTTGGGTGCCGACTCGATCTGGGTGTGGGACCACTTCTATCCGCTGTACGGCGACCCGGATGCCGCCCACTTCGAGGCGTGGACACTGCTTTCGGCCATGGCCTCTGACACCGAGCACGCCATGCTCGGCACGATGGTGACCGGCAACTCTTACCGGAACCCTGAATTGCTGGCTGACATGGCCCGCACGTTGGACCACCTGTCCGACGGTCGGATGTACCTCGCTGTGGGCGCTGGCTGGTTCGAGCGCGACTACGACGAATACGGCTACGAGTTCGGGACCGTGGGTAGCCGCCTACGCCAACTTGAGGCCGATCTACCCCGCATGCGGTCCCGCCTGGCCAAGTTGAACCCTCCGGCTGTCGGGTCGCTGCCGCTGATGATCGGAGGCTCAGGGCGCACGGTGACGCTGCGCCTGGTGGCCGAGTACGCCGATGCCTGGAACTGCTTCGGCCCACCGGAGAACGTGGCCGAGCTGTCTGGGATCCTGGACGACTGGTGCGCGAAGGTCGGACGGGACCCGTCGGAGATCGAGCGCACAGTGTGCATCGCCCAGGATGACGTCGAAGATGTGGACCGGTACGTGGACGTGGGCGTCGACCACCTGGTGGTGATGACCGGCGCCCCGTTCGATCTCGGCCCCCTGGAGTCCCTCATCGCCCAACGAGACTCCTCCCGTTGAACCGGACCACGGGACCGATACTTCCCCCAACCGAGATCTGACGGAAGGATCCACTATGGATGAACAGTTCGAAGATTTGAGCGAAGCCAGGGCCTTTGCCTGTGCGAAGTGTGGTGGTACCGGCTGCGAGACCGGCAAGATCCGTACAACAGGTGATGGTGTGTCCCGGTACGTGAACCTGCAAAACCAGAAGTTCGGTTACATCGCATGTGAAAAATGTGGGTTCACCGAGTTCTACCGCGACTTCGGTAAAGACAGGGGCTGGAAGACCGTCCTGGACGTTCTCGGCAACTGACCGATACCGGCCAACCCGTACCGGTGGCGGCTCGCCCACCGCTGTTGGGTACGGTCGCGACCATGCCCCCGGAGACTCCGGCCGTCCTGGCCGCCGACCCGGATTCGTTCCACCGGTTCCACCACGAGGTGCTCCCCGAGCGGATCGCCGCCGGGAACGGGGCGCTGGCCCACCACTACCTGGCCGACCGGGGGACGCTTGGGATCCGTACCCCAGCCGGCTCGTGGACCTTCGTGCCCCGCCGCGGGTCGGTCGACCTGGTGAAAGGCGAGGAAGGCGCCGACTCGGTGGTCGAGGTTGATCTGGACGCCTGGCTGGGGCTCGTCTCCGACCTGGACACGGCACCCGGCCTCTTCTACACAGACCGGGCCACCGTCCCGGTGGGTAACCCGATGCGGTTCATGGGCTGGGAGCCGGGACTACGAGCCCTGTTCCACGGGATCCCGGTATTCGACCCGGACACTACGGACCTCCGTGGCCTCGACGGGGCGCCGCTAGACCCGAACCAGGCTTTCACCCTCGACGACATCGGAAACGAGGCGGCCCGACACTTCCTGAGAACAGCTGGCTACCTGTGGGTCCGCGGTGCCTTCGACGCCGATGAGGTGGCCGGGATGCTGGCCAATACCGCGGTGCTGGCCGACGAGGCTCGGCCGGGCGACATGACCTCCTGGTGGGGACGGGACTCCGGGGGGGCCGAGGTGCTGACTCGTGTGCTGCGAGCCGCCAGCCGCCCGGGCCTGCGCGCTCTGGCCGACGACCCGCGGATCCGTCGCATCGTCGAGGCCTCTGACGAGGACTTGGCGCCGAAAGTCCCCGACGACCCGGAGGCCGTGGACCGGGTGACGGTCCTGTGGAAGCGCCCCGACATGGCCGAGGGCCTCGCCGACCTGCCGTGGCATCGCGACTGCGGCATGGGCGGCCACGCCATCAACTGCCCGTCGGCCGTGCTCACCATCTGCCTGACCGACGGTTCCCCGGAAGCCGGACAACTGCGTTTCCTCCCCGGCTCACACCGGGGTGCCTTCCCGTTCGTAGACGGGACGGACGTCGAGGCTCCCGGGGGGATAGGTCTGCCCATCGAAGCCGGCGACGTGACGATGCACTACTCGGACCTGATGCACGCGTCGCTGCCCCCCACCTCGTCTGACGGGCCCTACCGGATCTCGGTCCTGATCGGCTTCAGCCCATCGGATGCCGGACACCACCGGGGAGAGCGGCACTACAACGACGCCCTACTTATCAACAAGGACGGCCAGATCGACCACCTCGGCCAGCGCCTGGCCGACGGAGGCTGATCGAGGACCAAGAGGCCTATCGGGACGAAACCCCGGAGGTAAGCCTCGAGGGCTGCCGCAAGCACTGGGGCAGATGCCCGCGCGCCGCACAGGTACCACTACCTGCACGTCGACGGGCACGGCCCGAACGGGGTCCCGACCACGTCACGACCGGGCGACGACCCCTACCTTGGTGAGGTGTTCGACCTCACAGGGCGTACGGCGCTCGTCACCGGTGCCGGCCAGAACATCGGCACCGGGATAGCCCGGTCCTTAGCCGACGCCGGAGCCCGGGTGCTGGTCAACGACGTGGTCCCAGACCGGGCCGACGAGGTGGCAGCCTCCCTCGGCGGTGATGCCAAACCGGTGCCGTTCGATGTGACCGACCGGGAGGCCGTGGCCGCCGCCATCGATGCCGCCGGACCAGTCGACGTGCTGGTAAACAACGCCGGCAACGGCGGCACCGAAGCCATGCTGCCTGGACGGTTCGTGGACACCGTCCCGGACCAATGGCAGGGTCCGCTGGACGTGAACCTCCACGGTGTCCTCCACTGTTGCCACGCCGTACTGCCCGGCATGGTGGACCGGGGACACGGGCGGATCATCACCATCTCCTCGGCGGCCGGAACCCACGGGGTGGGCCTGGGCTTCGCCCCCTACTCGGTGGGAAAGGGCGGCTCGCTGAGCCTGATGCGCAGCCTGGCCCTCGAACACGGCCGGGACGGGATCACAGCTAACTCGGTGGCCCTCGGCATCATGGACTCGGTACGGGCCGAGACGGCCAGGGCGCTTGCCGGAACTGTCCCCGTGGGACGCCTCGGCTCACCGGACGACGTCGGACCACTGTGCGCCTACCTGGCCTCGGACGAGGCGGCGTGGATCACCGGCCAGACGATCGGCCTGAACGGTGGTTCCTTCACCTCGTAGGCGTAACCGGACCGCTCACCAGGGTCCCCGACCGGCGCCGGGATGGGGCAGAGCACGACAAGAGGGTGTCTCCCGCTACTACGGCAACCCCAGCAGGCGACCGAGGCGCGGTCGATTCAGCGCCAGCGTGGCAAAGCGCGGGTGGATCCAGATGATGCCAACCAGCCCGACCGCGGCCATGAGTCCCCCGCCGACCACGTCGAGTGGCCAGTGCTCCAGCCGGCTAACTCGCGACCACAAGGTCAACCCGATCAGCAACTGCATCGATCCGACGATCCATTTCGAGGCCCGGGGCGTTGAATGATGTCGGGCCAACACGGCGACCGTGCCCAGGACGAGCACCACGAAAACGGCGTGACCGCTCGGGTAGCCACCGTTGCCGAACGAGTAGTCGCTCCACCCGACTGTCGTCGTCGGTCGTGGGCGATGGACGAGGTCGCCGACCCGAGTGAGGCCGGTGCATGCCCCGGCCATGCCCAGGAGGACGGCCGGATAACGACCCCAACGCCACCACACCACTGAGACGATCACCACGAACACCAGGGGTGCCGCGATGTCGGTGAGGGCCGGATCGATGAGGTCGGCAAATAGGTCGACGACCGATGGGGTGTTGTCCCTCATCCATTGCGTGGTACCTACTTCTCCGTATAGCGGACCGTCACGGCGCACGGCCAGCGTCAACGCGATTGACGCCATCACGAGGACGCCCCCCAGGGCCAGGTGGGAACGCGACCCACGGCTGGTCGACACAGTCCTACCGCCTGCCTGGTCGAACGATCGTCGACCAGGGGATCACCACCGGGATCGTGCTCCCTGGCACGGGTTGGGCCACCTCGCGATTGTGTCAGAGGCTGCAGCGTTACCCTCAGACTTCCGGGTCGCTAGCTCATCGGGTAGAGCAGGGGACTTTTAATCCCAAGGTGCCGGGTTCGAGCCCCGGGCGACCCACAACCTGCTGGCCGTAGCCCCCTACTCGCCGATGTCCTCGTTCCACAGGTCTGGGTGTTCGGCGATGAAGGTGGCCATGAGCTCCACGCACACGGTGTCGTCTAAGACTTCGACGACGACACCGTGGTCCTTGAGGAGGTCCTCAGGGCCCTGGAACGTGCGGTTCTCTCCGACCACCACCCTCGGTATGCCGTAGAGCAGCACGGCACCCGTGCACATGGAGCACGGCGAAAGCGTCGAGTAGAGCACCGATTGTCGGTAGTCGGCTGCCGTTAGTCGCCCTGCGTCTTCCAGCGCCGCCATCTCGGCATGGAGCACCACCGACCCCCGCTGTACCCGCTGGTTGTGGCCACGCCCGACGACCTCCCCGTCGATCACCAGGACTGAACCGATGGGCACACCGCCTTCTGCCAACCCAAGGTGCGCCTCGTCGATGGCCGCCTGGAAGAAGGAATCAGTCACGCCGACAGCCTGTCAGCCTTCTTGTGCGACGAGGGCGCACGGATCCACCCCGCGCATGGCCAGGACCCGTTCCACCGCCTCATCTAACCAGCGCTGGTCCAGCGATCCATCTTCCAACGCCCCGACCAGACTCCAGGCCACCGGAACCACGTTCTCGTGCGGTCCCACCATCAGGAGGTCGGCGCCGGCGATGAGCGCCAAACGGGCAGCCGACGGCACGTCGACCAACTGGGCTACCGCTCCCATGGACAGGTCGTCGGTGACCACGACACCGTCGAACCCCATCTCGTCGCGCAAGATGCCGGTCACCGCAGTGGCCGACAGCGAGGCCGGAACTCCATCGGTCAGCCCTGGCACCGCTAGGTGTCCCACCATGACCGCCGATCCCTCTGGCACCAGACCGAACGGGAGGAGGTCCACCATGCGCAACTCTTCGAGGCCTGGCGTGGTGGCCAACTCGGTGTGGCTGTCAGCATTGGCCCGTCCGTGTCCCGGGAAGTGCTTGGCAACCGGCACCAGGCCTCCCTCCAACACCCCCTCGGCGAACGCCACGCCGTGGGTCGTCACCACCACCGGGTCATCGGAAAACGAGCGGGTCCCAATGCCCGGACCGGAACCCACGTCCACGACGGGTGCAAGGTTGACCGTCACCCCCAAGGCAGCCAATGCTGCGGCCCGCTCCCGTGCCAGGTTGCGAACCTCGTCAGCCGACCACGATCCCATCTCGGCTGCTGACGGCAGCGCTCCCAGCAGGACGCCGAACCGCTGCACGGTGCCGCCCTCCTCGTCTACCGCAATCACCACCGGACCCGTCACCGACGCCTCCTGTACGGCGGCCACCGCCGCAGGGAAGCCTTCGTTCGGGGACCCCACGACCACCGCTCCAGCCGCTAGGCCCCGTCCGGCCAGATCGGCAACGACTGCCAGGCCTCCTTGGTCAACGACCGGCAGGAGCACCTGGCCGATCCGGAGCCCCAGCGGAAGGTCGGCTACGCACTCGATGGCCGCCGGACCCGGAGCCAGAGTTGTGGTCGTCGTTGTCGTCGTCGTCGTAGTCGTAGTCGTAGTCGTCGTACTGGTAGTTGAGGTCGTGGACGACGTCGTGGTGCTGTTCAACGGGACCGTTGAGCCGGTCGGAGCCGTGCTGGTGGCCACCACGACGGTCGTTACCGGTACCGCCTCGTCGGCCGATCCACAGGCCCCAGCGGCGAACGCCAGGACCCCGACGACGAACGGAGCCCGCATCCGGCAAGTGCACCACACCGAGGCGCCCGACGCGCCGCGACCCCGCCCCGACCACCGGGCCGACCCCGCATAACCTGCGATCGTGCGGACGCTCCTCGTCGGGCTGCTGGCCCTAGCCACCGTGGCCGTCGTCCTCTTCTACGGCCTAAGCGACGGACCCCAAACGGAACCGACGCTCCTCCCCGCCCCGTCCACGACCATCAGCCCGAGCATCGACCCGACCGATCCCCCGGCGCCGACCTTGGTCGCCGTGACCACCTCCCGCCCCGCGGTGGCCGCCACCACCCAACCACCGGAAACTCTCGGAACCCTCGCTCCCATCGAGGGCCTTGGTACCCCCACCATCGATACGTCCTCGTCGGTCAGCACGGTTGGTATCGACCACATCATGTTCGGCATGACCGTCCACGATGCCCAGGTAGCAGCCGGTAGCCAGTTCACCCCGGTGACGCCTATCGGCCACTGCTACCTCGTCGTCCCCGATGACGCTCCGCCCGGTATCACCTTCTGGGTGGTGGCCGGAACCGTCGAACGGGTCGACGTGGACACCCGCACCATCACCACCCGATCGGGGGCCGGGATCGGCGACACCGAGGACCGCATCCGCGAGATGTTCGGCGAACGCATCCACACCACCCTCCTGCCCGACGGGTCGGGGAACCTGTTGGCCTACGTGCCCAAGGACGTGGCCGACGCCACCTACCGGGTGATGTTCCTCAGCAATGGGGTGCAGATCACCCGGCTCTGGGCCGGCCGCTTGCCGTGGGCCGAGGAGTTGGGTGGCTGTCCCTCCTCCTGACCTGGACGGCGACCAGCCTCAGTAGCCCTCGGGCAGATCGTGGATGTACTCGGCGCAGCTCACGAACACCGCTCCGTAACCCACCCGTTCCCCCTGGCCCGACGCCAGGTCTAAGCCACGGGTCCACTCGATGGCCCCGGCGCTGATCGTCCCGTCGTGGACGAACACCTCCAAAGGTCCGTCCAGCGTCGCTTCGTAGAGGACCGACCCTCCGACCGTCACCCCGACGTACGGCTGGCCGAGGAATCCCTGGATGAGCGCCTCCACATGCTGGCCGCTGCCCACCTCCTCGCCCACGCCGATGGCCGCCACGTCGCCGGCCCCCGGTGAATAGCAGGTGAAGGACAGGTCGAACGTCTGGTCCCCCACCTGGACCCACCCGTTGGTCCGGACCTCAGGATCCGGTGCCCTGGTGGTGGTGGTCGTGACGACCGGTTCCGGCTCAACAACCGGAACTTCGTCACCACAGCCCAGAGTCACAACCAGCACAGCCACCAATACGGCAAAGACACGACGGGTGATCACCGGACCTCCCGCTCGTCGGCTAGCAACTCCACAAGCCGATCATCGTGGATCCGGACATCCACCCCAACCGGTACCGGCCCGGTCAGCGACACGGCGGAGCCGTCCTCCACGACCAGTGCCCACTCGACGCGGCGCCGAAACGCCACCGTCCGCGCCGTCACCCAATCGGCGTCTACAGCCTCCAGGGCAGTAGCCAACACCGGCAGCAGCGTCGACCCGACGTCAGGGCGAAAACCGACGTCGGCCCACCGACCGACCTCCTCCCAGGCCCCCGGCCGCTCCGGGGCGGCCAGTCGCAGCCCCGCGCCCCGCAGGCGTCGCACCAAGTCACGACCCCGGACAGGTTCGGCACCCAGCGCCAGCGCCCGGTCCCGAACCGACTCGGGCACGTCGTAGTGGTCCCCCTGAAACGACATCCGGCGTAGCCCCAGCCGATCGGCGAACGCGTGGAGCTCGGCAACGCTCTCGTCACTCACCAGGTGAGCCCAGCGGGCCCCCCGCCATGGCCATACCGCCTCGTCGACCAGCACAGCCATGACACCATGTTGACCGACTGCAACCCGGTCCCGCCAGATCCGGCACCTTCGGCCTGACCTCCTGTCTTCCGGGTCGAGGTGGGAGACTCGGCCCATGGCGCGGGATGACGGACGGGACACCGTCACCCTCGTCCTACCCGCCTCCCTACCGTTCGCCGACCTTCCCCGCGTCGGCCTGGCCTCGCTACTACGGATCCACCGGATCAATCCCGGCGACGTAGGCGACCTGGCTACCTCCGTCCTGGAGGCCACTGCCGAACTGGCGGCGGAAGGTTCCGAAGTCGTAGTCGAGTTCCGGGTGACCGATACAGAGGTTTCCGTTGACCTCACCGGCAACGGCCGCACCCGCCGAATCAGCGTCCCACGCACCTGAACCAGGCCCTCAGGCCCGCCGCACTACGGCCCAGGTGGCCTCTCCCACCATCGAGGTCACAGCACGCCACGCCGATCCGGTGACTGACTCCATCGAGGCCACCACAGCGGCCGTCGGGAGGTGGATCGGGGTCTCCGAACCCCGGCTGTTGACCCACACCAGCGACCCCTCACCGGCTAGGCAGCGATCCACCTCAACCGGGAAGAGGAACATGTTCTGAAGCACCAACACGTCCGCCGCGCTGTCAGCCAAGGGGAGGCGGGAGGCGTCGGCACAAACCAGGGGCGGTGCCGCGTCGACGGCGTGAGCGAGCATCTCCCGGGACAGGTCGATGGCCACCAAGCGCTCGAACCGGCCGCTCAACGCCCGAGCCGAGATGCAGGTTCCGGCCCCCAACTCGACGGCCGTCCGGCCCTCAACGCCTCCGCGGTCAAGGGCATCAACCAGTGGCAAGTTGCGGTCCGGGTGGTCCCGAGTGACCGTCCACTCGGGAGCCAGCGAGTCGAAGAGGACCCGCACCTCGTCAACCATGCCGGCGTCCCAGGTTCCCTGTCCGGCGACCAGCTCGGTTACCTCGCGCATGCGGTGGTTAACCACCGTCCCCCGGGTCCCCTCGTCAGAGCCCGCCCGGGCCGGCAGAACCTCGATGGCGCCGGACAGCATGGCGGCCCGACCTGGCTCAGCGGCCGGTCGACCCGAAGCCGCCCTCGCCACGTGCCGAGGGCGGCAACTCGTCCACCAGGGTGAACCGGCACTCCTCCACCCGCTGGATGACCAGCTGGGCGATGCGTTCACCCCGCACGACCTTGAAGGCCTCCGACGGGTCGGTGTTCACCAGCAGCACCTTGAGCTCACCCCGGTAGCCGGAGTCGATCAGCCCCGGGGTGTTCAGACAGGTCACGCCGTGCTTCATGGCCAGCCCACTACGGGGCTGGACGAACCCGGCGTAGCCCTCGGGGATGGCGATAGCCGCCCCTGTCGGGACGAGGGCCCGCCCGCCGCCGGGGGCCAGCGTCACGTCTTCGGCAGCCACCAGGTCAGCACCGGCGTCACCCGGCCGGGCATAGGCGGGAAGGGTGAGGTCGTCGACCAAGGCGACGAGGGGGATCTCCAGCACGGCGGCGACCCTAGCCGGGACCGTCGCCACCGAAGCCGTAGGCTCGGCAGCGTGTTGGCGTGGATGGACCTCGAGATGACCGGGCTGAACCCGGAGGACGACGCCATCATCGAGATCGCCACGCTGGTCACCGACGACGACTTGGAAGTGTTGGCCGAGGGCCCTGACCTGGTGGTGCACCAGCCCCCCGGAGTGCTGGACCGCATGGGCGAGTACGTGCGGGCCATGCACACCCGCAGTGGTCTCCTGGAGGCGGTCGCCGCCTCCACCACCACCCTGGCCGAAGCCGGCGACGCCACCCTGGCCTTCCTCCGGGAGCACCTGGGCGAAGCGGGGACTGTCCCCCTGTGCGGCAACTCCATCGGCACCGACCGGCGGTTCCTGGCCCGGTGGCTCCCCGAGGTGGAGGGCTTCCTCCACTACCGGTCGGTCGACGTGTCGACGGTCAAGGAACTAGCCCGACGCTGGCACCCGGACGTCATCAAGTCGGCCCCCGAGAAGGCCGGAGGCCATCGGGCGCTGGACGACATCCGCGAATCGGTCGCCGAACTGCGCCACTACCGCAAGTACCTGTTCACTACGCCCGCCGGATAACCGCCGGCCAGTCGCTTGAGTCACCGCCCGTAGTCGCTCCTAGGGTGTCCTGGTGACCGAGGCCATGCATATGGCGGCGGCGGCCCAACCCCCCAGCGCGGGGGACCCCGGCCGACCGGTACGCCAAGAACAGGAGGAGGCCTCTACCGAGGTCACCGAGGTGGCACCCGGCCTCTACCGCCTCCAGCTCCCCATCTCGATGCCGGGCCTGGGCCACGTCAACTGCTACGCCCTGGAGGATTCCGACGGCCTGGCCCTCGTCGACCCCGGGCTGCCAAGTATCGACTCCTGGCAGGCCCTAGGTGAGCGGTTGGCTCAGATCGGGGCCCGCTACGAGCACGTCCACACCGCGGTGGTCACCCACAGCCACCCGGACCACTTCGGCGGCGTCCACCGCCTGCGCGATGACCACGGCACCCGGGTCCTGACCCACGCTGACTTCCGGTCGGCCTGGGTCGACGCCGATCTGACCGACGACCTAGGCACCGACCAACTAGACCTGGCCGATGACGAACACATGGAACAGATGCGGTCCCTGATGACCCGTCCGACCCCATGGGGCGCCACCCGGACACCGCCGTCGGCCACCGAACTCAGAAAATGGGCCGAGATGGACGCGACCGGTGGCTCCCGGTCGTGGCGGGTCCCCGAGCCGTCGGTCACCGTCGATGACGGCGACGAAGTCGATCTGGGCGGACGACCCTGGCTGGCCCTCCACACTCCCGGACACACCCACGACCACCTGTGCCTCTTCGACCCGGTGGACGGGATCCTGCTGTCCGGCGACCACGTCCTGCCGACCATCACCCCCCACATCGGTGGCATCGGCCCCCTGGATGACCCGCTGGCTACCTTTTTCAGGTCCCTAGAGCGCATGAAGGAGCTCCCCGGACTCACCGCTGTCCTGCCAGCCCACGGTCACCCGTTCACCGACGTATCGGGTCGGGTCGACGACATCGTCGGCCACCACGAGGAGCGTCTGGAGACCATCCGGGAGGCGGGCCACGATCTAGGGAAGGGCACTGTCGAATCGTTCATGCAGCGCCTGTTCAAGGAGCGTTCGTGGGGTGACATGGCGGCCAGCGAAACGTACGCCCACCTAGAACACCTCAGAATCCTAGGACAAGCGACCCGTGACGAAATCGCAGGTCAAGCGGTATATCTCACCCGTTGATTTAATCGTTTGACGGGCGTTAGGCCCATCGACTGGTGTGTAACCCGATCCGGTGCCCCTACAGTGGACCTCGGATCAGGTGGCTTCCCGCCGCCGGACCGAACCAGGAAATCACGGAACGACCAGAACCATGCACGAGATCCACTGCCACCGTCACGGCCATTCGGCCGGCGCGCACGTGATCTCGTCGCGCGCGCATCTGTCCGTAAAGCCGGACACGTCGATGATCGTCGCCTATCCGACCTTTTCGACGACCGTGTTCCAGACCAACGGTTTCTGGACCACCCACCAGCGGCCCCGGGGAGCAACCAGCTGATCAGCTGAACGCAGACCGAATCCCCGAGGCCGCCGGAGAAATCCGGCGGCCTTCTCCGTTTTTCACCCGCCGACCACGGCAATACCTCAGAAGCAGCAACCAGACAGAAACCAGTCAGAAGAGAGAAAGCAGAAGACCATGCAGGCACTTACGTTCGAACGGGAAACCTGGCGGCAGCAGGCCGCCTGCGCCCAGCTGGGCGTTCCCACCGCCGTCTTCTTCTCCGACGACCTCGGGGACATCACTCAGGCCAAGCGCATCTGCGCCGAGTGCCCGGTGCTTGAGTCGTGCCTGGAGGGTGCAATGAACCGTCGCGAGCCGTGGGGCGTGTGGGGTGGTCAGCTGTTCCGTAACGGCCACATCCTGACCAGCAAGCGTCGCAGAGGCCGACCCTCCAAGGTGCCGCGACCTGAGGATCAGCTCCTGGTGGTACCGATCCCGGCACGCCTCCAACAAGAGCTGCTTTCCGCCTGACCGGAGCCTCCACCGGACAGAGGCCCGCTCCGGGATCCGGTTCCCCCCGCCGGATCCCGGGACGGGAGCACATGATCGCCGAATGCACGGGCCGGGGTGACGCCTCGGCGAGCCCCGGCCCGTCGGCACCAACCAACGCACCGTCTACCCGGGCGGCGAAACCCGGAAGGGGTTCCGGTACCTTCGTGGCTCGTGTCCCGCCCACCGCGCCGCGGCCGCCCCGTGGTGACCCTCCTCGTCGCCCTCGCCCTGTTCGGGGCCCCGACGTCTTGCGCCAGCACCGGGGACGGGGCCCCCGATCGGCAGGATGCCAAGGTGCTCAACCGGAGCTTCTCGCTCTGGGACGGGACCGAGACCACCCTGGCCGATTTGGTGGCCGACGACGGCCGACCCGTCGTGGTCAACCTGTGGGCCACCTGGTGCACCCCGTGCCTGGAGGAGATGCCCGACCTCCAGGCCACCCACGAGGCCCTGGGTGACGAGGTCCGGTTCCTGGGCCTCAACGTGAGCGACTCGCCTACCCGGGCGGCCGACCGGGCCAACGAGCTGGGGATTACCTATCTGCTGGGCCGTGACCCCGACGGCAGATTCACCGTGGCGTTGGCCGCGGTCGGCCTCCCGGTCACGGCCTTCGTGGATCGACAGGGTGCCTTGGCCCATGTCCACCACGGCCCGCTGGAAGTCGACGACCTCATGGCGGTCATCCGGGAGCACCTGTCGTGATCAGTGTCGGGCTGGCCGTGCCGTTCACCCTGGGCATCGTGACAGCCATCAACCCCTGCGGGTTCGCCATGCTCCCCACGTGGCTCGGGTACTTCCTGGGGCGGGACACCGCAGATCGCCATGCCCGACCCGAACAGGTTGTCCGGGCCGTCTCGGTCAGCCTCACCCTCAGTGCGGCCTTCGTGATCCTATTCGGGACCCTCGGCCTGGCTGTCAACTCGATCACCAGCGAGGCGACCATCGCCGACAAGACGCCGTGGGTGACCGTGGTCCTCGGCCTGTGCCTCGTCCCCTACGGGCTCGCCCTCCTCACCGGCCGACAGGTCCGCATTCCGTTCTTCAAGCCGGGCCGCGGCCCGCGTGACCGGGAGTTCTGGTCGGTGGTGGGATTCGGCGCCTCGTACGCCGTGGTGTCGGTCAGCTGCTCGGCTCCCATCTTCCTGTTGCACGTCGCCGGAAGTTTCGGACGCGACGGAATTGTGGACGGCATCGCCGTCTACCTGGCCTACGCGGCCGGGATGGCGGCCGTCATCACCTCGCTGACCCTGTCACTGGCTCTGGCCCGGGGGGGCCTGGCCAGGCACCTCCGGCGCCTCCTCCCCCACGTCGACCGGATTGGTGCCCTGGCCCTGCTACTCGGTGGCACCTACCTGATCGTCTACGGCATCTACGAGATCCGGATCCTCGGGAACCCGGCCATCGGCTCCAACCCGATCGTGGACGCCGTCACTGACCTGCAGTCGCACCTCACCAACTGGGCCGTCGGAATCGGCGGCCTGCGCCTCGGCCTCGCCCTGTGGCTGGTGGTGGCCACCCTTGTGGTGTGGGGGATCGGCCCCGCGTTGATCGGTCGGGCCCGTCACGTCGCGCAGCTCTCCCTGCTCACCGCCTGGGTGGTCGCCGAGGGCCTGGTACACGGCGGCGACCTGGTGGTCCTACCTGTCGGACGACTGGCGGTGACCTGGCCGGCCCGGGTAGGCAACTGGGTGGACCAACCGTGGAGGTGGGCCACCCCGTTGGAGGCCCTGGCCACCGCCCTCGTCGCCCTGGTGGCCTACGGCGTCGTGCGAGGCGCCATGGTGAGGCACCGCCAGTGAGCCGCCCCGCCGAAACGACCCCCGGTCCCGGGCCGGTCACCCCGATCGGTAGCTTCGCCGAGTTGCTGGCCCTGCCCGGCGTGGCCGAGGAGGTGGAGGTCCGCTCGACGGTGGGCGTGTGTGCCCTCCACGGAGGCGGCCTGGAGCGGGCTACCGAGGTAGTAGCCAGGGAAGTGGCCGCCCGAACCG
This sequence comes from Acidimicrobiales bacterium, assembly GCA_022452035.1. Lineage (NCBI taxonomy): Bacteria > Bacillati > Actinomycetota > Acidimicrobiia > Acidimicrobiales > Acidimicrobiales bacterium. Next base: position 155,193 of record JAKURV010000001.1, read on the forward strand.
GGTCCTCGTACTACGCAGTGATCCAACCCGACGGCTCACGCCGCCACCTTCCCTCGACGCTCTTCCTCCCCGGGGTCTCCGATGCCCTGGACACCTTCCTCCATCAGGTGGACACTGTCCTGTCCGTCCACGGCTACGGCCGCGACGACGACTTCTGGGCCGTGCTAGTCGGTGGGGCAAACCGGGCCCTGGCCCACCACGTGGCCGGCCACCTCCGGGGCCTGCTACCTGAGGAGTACCGGGTGGTCGACGACGTGGGCGCCATGCCGAGCACACTTCGTGGGCTGCACCCCGATAACCCCGTAAACCGACCTCCCGGGGGCGGCGTCCAGGTTGAGCTGCCCCCCGGCGTCCGATGGAACCGCGACCATCGGGACTGGTCCGACCACGACGGGACGCCCCGATCTGAGCAACTCGACTTGGTGATCGACGCCCTGGTCGCCGCGCTGTCCGACCGTCCGGTAGGGAACGGAACCTCCGGTCCCTAGGGGGCGCGGCGCTCCACCACCCAGCCGTCCTGCCCCCGGCGGTACCGGAGCCGGTCGTGGAGGCGGTCGGGTCGCCCTTGCCAGAATTCCACTGTGTCTGGGCGGACCCGGTAGCCCCCCCAGTGGTCGGGACGCTCCACCTCCCGACTGGCCCAGCGCTCCTGTTGCTCGGCGAACGCCCTCTCTAGCGTCGCCCGGTCGGCGACCACGGCACTTTGGTCCGATGACCAGGCCCCCAGTTGGCTGCCCCGGGGGCGGGTGGTCCAGTAGCGGTCGGACTCCTCGTCGGTCAGCCGCTGGGCGTCGCCGACTACCCGTACCTGGCGACGCAACTCGGTCCAGCTAAAGGTCAGGGCGGCCCGGTGGGTGGCCTCCATCTCGGAGGCCTTGTCGCTCGTGTAGTTCGTGAACAGCACGAACCCCTGCTCGTCGACCTGTTTAAGCAACACGTTGCGGGCCGACGGTGAGCCGTCGGCGGCCACCGTGGACAGGACCATTGCGTTGGGTTCCCAGTAGCCGGCCGCCTCGACCTCGGCAAACCACTGCTGGAACTGGGCGACCGGATCGTCAGCGAGATCGGCCTCTTCCAACCCGGCCATCTCGTAGGCCTCGCGTAATCGGCTCAGATCCATTCGGGCAGTCAACACGTCACCAACCGACCCGGCAAACACCCGAGACCCTCCTTGGCCTGGACCTAGGGTTCGCTCCATGGCCCGGCCTCCACTCCTCCTCGTGGCGGTCGGCGGCACGATAGGGGCCGGGCTCCGGTGGGCGGTCCTGGAAGCGACGCCGGAGGCGGTGTTCCCGTGGCCGGTCCTGGTCGTCAACCTGGTGGGTTGTGCCCTGCTCGGTGCCCTCCTTGGGCCAGAGACCCCGCGCTCTACCCGACTGCTGGTCGGCACCGGTCTGTGTGGTGGCCTGACCACCTTCTCCACGTTCGCCGTGGAGGTGGCTCGACTCCTCCGGGCCGACGATGCCTCCACCGCCGTGGCCTACATGGTGGCCTCCGTGGTCGGAGGCTTGGCCGTGGCGATCACCGCTCGTGCCACCACCGGCTACCGGAGGACCACAGCGTGCTGACGGTCCTCGGCTTCACAGCTCTGGCCGGGGCGGGGGCGGGGCTCCGCTTCCTGGCCACCGACCGCTGGCCGGGCGGGCACCGGGGCACGTTGCTGGTGAACGTGGTTGGATCTCTGGCCCTCGGGTTGCTGGCCGGGGCCTCGGCACCGGTTCCGGTGGTCGTCGGTGTCGGTGGACTGGGTGCTCTCACCACCTTCTCGACGTTTGCCGCCGACACCCTCGACCTGGCGGCTAACCGGCCAGTGCGGGCCGTCGGACACGTCTTGACCACCGTGGTGCTCGGCGTGGCCGCCGCGGCGACGGGCCTGGCCCTCGTATCCTGACCGGCTGGTGGTGGGCCGGTTCAGCCGATGTGGGTGAGGCCCCGCATGTAAGGCTGAAGTACCTCGGGCACGGCCACCCGACCGTCGGGTTGGCGGTGTGTCTCCACCACGCCGGCCCACACCCGGGGCACGGCCAGGCCGGAGCCGTTCAGGGTGTCCACCACCCGGGTGCCCTTCTCCTCGGTAGGCCGGTACCGCACGTTGGCCCGTCGGGCCTGGTAGTCGCTGAACCACGACACCGAGGACACCTCCAGCCACTGATCGACACCTGGGGCGTAGACCTCCAGGTCGAACGTTCGTGCTGACGAGCCGCCTAGGTCGCCGGCGCATAGGTCCAGCACCCGGTACGAGAGGCCCAGGTCGGTGATGGCCGCCTCGGCTCGAGCCAGAATGTCGGCGTGTACCTCCGGTGACTGCTCCCTGGTGGCGTAGGCCAGTAACTCGACCTTGTCGAACTCGTGGACCCGGAGCAGGCCCCGGGTGTCTCGACCCGCCGACCCGGCCTCGCGCCGGAAGCACGAGGTGTGGGCCATGAGCTTCATCGGCAGGTCGGCCTCGTTGAGCACCTCGTCACGACAGAACGAGGTGAGAGGAACCTCGGCCGTGGGGATGGCCCACAGGTCGTCTCGCTCCAGGTGGTAGGCGTCGTCGACGAACTTCGGGAGGTGCCCGGTCGATACCATCGTCTCCGTCTTGACCAGGCTGGGAGGGCGCATCTCCCGGTAGGCGTCGGCGTTGCGGTCCAGGCCGTACTGGATGAGCGCCCGGCACAGGGTGGCCCCCTGCCCGGTGTACATCACGAACATGGACCCGGAGAGCTTGGTGCCCCGTTCCACGTCCAAGATGCCCAGTTCCTCGCCGACCTCCCAGTGGGGGACCCGCTGGTGGTCCCCGTAGGCATCCTCATCCCAGTGTTCGTAGCGGACGACCACGTTGTCGGCCTCGCCCGCCCCGTTCGGACAGTCGTCGTCGGGGATGTTGGGGACTCGTAACAGGATCTCCCGGATCTCGTCGGCCAGCTCATCGGCCTCCGCGGCCAGAGCCTCCTCCTGCTCCCCTAGTTCCCGGCTCCGGGCCTGCAGGTTGACCGCCTCGTCGGCCCGACCGTCCCGGTGGAGGCCGCCGACCTCCTGGGAGATGGTTTTTACCTCGTTACGCAGGCGGTCTCGTTCCTCGGCCAGGGCCCGCTGGCCGGCATCCAACTCCACTGCCCGGTCCAGCCCGGCGGTTTCCTCGCCCCGGCGGGCGATGGCCGCCTTGACGGCGTCGGGGTCGCTGCGTAGTAGCCGGATGTCGATCACGGAACCGAACCTAGCGGGGCCGTACCACGGCTACTCGACCGGTTGGGGTCCCGCCGACCGCTCCTGCAGGTCGACGTGTCGGCCCTCGGCTGGTCGCATCTGTTGGTTCTCGCGGTGGTGGATCCGCGAGTACCCGATGAATTTCACCACGATGATTCCCCAAAGGTAGAAGCCCCCCAGCAGCTTCATGATGAGGCCGGCGGCCTGCTGGTCGGACTGGACGGTCACCCCCCAGAGCTCGAACCCGTCGTCGTAGTGCTTGTACACGGTTCCCTCGGCGAACGTCAGCCAGGCCGCCGGGATGGTGGGGATGACCGACATGAGGAACAGGTAGAGCATCTGGCCGGGAACCGAGATCCGCAGTTCCGGCAGCGGGGCCGCTACCGGGACCCACATCAGGAGGGCGGTGACGAACAGCGCCACGTGGACCGTGTAGTGGAAGGCCCCCGAGTCGAATGACCACTGGACCACGCCACTCCAGTGGGTGAGAGCCACCAGGCCGTTGAACAGCACCCCGGCCACCACCGGGTGGGCCATGCGGCGCAGCACCCGGGAGCCGGTTCCGCCCTCCAGCACGAGAAGACGGGCCAGCCAGGCCGGCATGGCCAGCAGGAAGAGCGGCGGCACGATGAACGTAATCACCAGGTGTTGGACCATGTGTACCGCGTAGAGGTGCTCCTCTGCGATGTCGTGGACCGGCCAGTCGGCCGAGGCCAGCAGCAGGATCGTGGCCACCACGAAGGCCCGGCGTTGGAAGGGTGTGGCTACGGGCTGCCCGGCCGGTACCACCCGGGGGCCGATGATCCGGCCAGCCCACCATCCGAGGGCCAGGATCGAGGCAACCAGCAACCAGACCTCGGGGTGGGCCTGCCACTGCCACGGATCGGTCGCCGCCACCATGGTCACCACCGGCCGGAACCCTGCCACCACCTCGACCCCGACGAACTGGTCGCCGCCACCGGGCGACGGGTCACATCAGCCCTTGTGCCAGAACTCGAAGACGGTAAGGAGAACGCCGTAGACGACCGTGGCCAGCACCAGGCCGGTCACGAAGAACTTGGTGAACAGCGGGCTGTCGAACCGCAGGTGCATGAACCAGGCGGCGACGTAGAAGAACTTGTAAACCATCATCACCATGAGCAGTGGGATCAGGACTTCACCGGGCATGTCGACGAAGTAGGTGCCAACTTCCAGCGCGGTGACGAACGCCAGGATGGCGGCGATCTGGATGTACTTGGCGTCCGAGGGGTGCTCGTGCCCCCCGTCGTGGCTGTCGACGTGCTCGGCGGCTGCGGTGCTCATGGTCAGGGCTCCCAGATCAGCTGGTGGGCGAGGGCACCAGGTAGATGACGGTGAAGATGAAGATCCACACCACGTCGACGAAGTGCCAGTACAGGCCGACGATCTCCACAGTCTCCGATCGTTCCCTGGTGAGCGTCCCACGGAGCGAGGAGATGAGCAGCGACATCAGCATGAGAATGCCCAGGCTCACGTGTACGCCGTGGAAGCCGGTCAGTGTGAAGAAGGCCGACGAGAACGGGCTGGTTGTGTAGCCCAGTCCCTCTCGCACGAAGGTCGTGAACTCGTAGACCTGTCCGCCGATGAACAGCGAGCCGAGCAGGGCGGTGGTTAGGAGCCAGACTCGGTTGTTCCGGATGTCGCCTCGTTGAAGGGCGGCCAGGGCCAGCACCATGGTCAAAGAGCTCATGAGCAACACGAAAGAGCTGACTGACGTGAACGGGATGTCGAAGATGTCGCCCGGAGCCGGACCGTCGCCGAACCGGCTCCGGTAGATCAGGTAGGTCGAGATCAGGCCGCCGAACAGCAGGCACTCTGAGCCCAGGAACACCCACATCAGCAGCTTGTTGTTGGACAGGCCGGTACCCGTTCCGTGGCCGTGCGACACGGCGGCGGTGTCAGCCAACGGGGGCCTCCTCAGCGGTCTCCTCAGCCGGTGTGGCCCCCGACCCGCCGTCGACAAGTTCGTCGCCGCCGTGGTCGTGGTGGTGGCCGTGGGGGCCGTCCGGGTCGTCGACTGGTTCAAAGCTCCAGCCGTAGATGGCCATCAGGATCAGCACGGCTCCTGGCACGCAAAGCCAAAGCGTGTATATGAGGCCGAGTCCCACGAAGGGCAGGCCAGCGGCCAGCACGACCGGCCAGTAGGAGGGTGAGGGAAGGTGGGTGTCGGTGGCCGACCCGTCTTGACAGACCTCCTCGGCGCTGGCCACCCGAACCACCTTGCCGTTTTCGTCTTCGCCGTACTTGCGGTGCCAGAACTCGTCCAGTGCCTCGACCTGGATGTCGTCGTCGAAGTTGTGGACCGGTGTCGGGTTCGGGGTGAACCACTCCAGGCTGCGGGCGTCCCATGGGTCCAGCCCGACCGGGGGCTCGTGCCTGGCCCGGCGGGCCGACATCACCACGTTGACGATGAACGCCAGAACCCCGAGGGCGATGATGAAGGCTCCAATGGTGGCAAACATGTTCCAGAACTCGAAGCCAAAGCCCGGGCTGTAGGAGTCGATACGGCGGGACATGCCCTGCAGCCCCAGGATGTGCATCGGGCCGAAGGTCATGTTGAAGCCAACGAGCATCAGCCAGAAGTTCCACTTACCGAGCTTGTCGCTGAGCAGGTGGCCGAAGACCTTGGGCCACCAGAAGTAGAAGCCGGCAAAGATGCCCAGGAGGGCACCGCCGAAGATCACGTAGTGGAAGTGGGCCACGATGTAGTAGGTGTCTGTCTGCTGGGTGTCGGCCGGGGCCAGTGAGTGGGTCACGCCGGACAGGCCGCCGATGGTGAACATCGAAACCACGCCGGAGGCGAAAAGCATCGGGGTGTTAAACCAGATCCGACCACCCCACATGGTGGCCAACCAGTTCAGGATCTTCACGCCAGTCGGCACGGCGATGAACATGGTCGACACCGAGAAGGCGGCCACCGAGATCGGGCCGATCCCTGAGACGAACATGTGGTGTGCCCACACGCCCCAGCCCATGAAGCCAATGGCGATCCCCGAGAAGACCATGAACGGGTAGCCGAAGAGGGGCTTCCGGGAGAAGGTCGGGATGACCTCACTGATGATGCCGAAACTGGGCAGGATCAGGATGTACACCTCGGGGTGGCCGAAGATCCAGAACAGGTGCTGCCAGAGCAGGGGATCGGCACCCATCTCCGGGTTGAAGAAGTTAGACCCGAAGTTGCGGTCGAACATGAGCAGGAACAGCGCCACGGTGATCACCGGAACGGCGAAGAGCAAGAGGAACTGCACGACCAGGATCATCCAGGTGAATACCGGCATCTTGAACAGCGTCATACCGGGAGCCCGCATATTGAGCACGGTCACGATCAGGTTCATGGCCGAAATCAGCGAGGCGATGCCTGTGATCTGCAGGCCAATGGCGTAGAAGTCCATGCCCTTGCCCGGCGAGAAGACCATCCCAGTGTTCGGGGCATAAGCGAACCAGCCGCCATCGGGTGCGTCGCCGAAGATCCACGACATGTTCAGGAACACCGCGCCGGCCAGAAAAATCCAGAACGACAGAGCATTCAGCCTGGGAAAGGCGACGTCGCGGGCCCCGACCTGGAGCGGTAGGAGGTAGTTAGCGAAGGCGGCAGCCAGCGGCATGATCACCAGGAAGACCATGGTCACACCGTGCATGGTGAACACCCGGTTGTAGGTGTCGGCACCCAAGACGGTGCCGTCTGGAGTGGCCAACTGCAGGCGGATCAGTAGAGCCTCAATGCCACCGATGATGAAGAACACCATGGCCGCCGCGCCGTAGAGGATGCCGATCTTCTTGTGGTCAATCGTGGTTACCCAGTCGCGCCAGCCGGTGTTGGCCTTCGGCCGGGTGTAGGCGCCGAGCGGCCGGGCCGGTGCTTCGAGTTCCATGGTTTCGGTCATTACTCGACCTCCGTCGCGGCGATGATGTCGAGGGTGGGTGCCTCTCCCAGGGTCTGGAGGTACGCCACCACGTCATCAATCTGTCCCTCGCTGAGACCCATGGCCGGCATTCCCCGGCGACCCTCGGCGTAGGCGGGCTTCTCGGCCGGCGCGTTGCGCAGCCAGGCCTCAAGTTGGGGCCGGTTCAGGGTGCCGTCCGACTCGTACAGGTTGAAGATGCCCCCCGCGTAGGTGGTCCGGCTCATCAGGTGGGTCAGGTTCGGCGCCGCGTTGGCCACCAGGTCGGCGCCCCGACTGGTGTCGTCGTTGACGCCGTTCACCACGTGGCACCGGGCGCACTGGCCTTCGAAGACCTCTCGACCGCGCTGGGCCGCAGCCCTGTTCGGTTCAACCGCCGGACGCATCTGGCGATCCACCCAGGCCTGGAAGTCTGCCGGCTCCATGGCCACCGTCTGCATCCGCATCCGTGAGTGGCTCAGGCCACAGAACTCGGTGCACTGGCCGAAGTAGAGGCCCGGGACTTCGGCCTCAATTTTCCACGGCGAGACCCGACGGGGCACGGCGTCCCGTTTACCGTTCAGGGCCGGGATCCAGAAGCTGTGGATCACGTCACGGCTGGTAATCGACAGGCCGATCTCCGATCCGGTTGGGATCACCATCTGGTTGGCCGTCACAATGTCGGCTGGCGGGAGGTTCCGGGGATCCGAGAGGTCCACACCGTCCAGGCCGTCGAAGTAGTAGCGAAACTCCCACCACCACTGCTGGCCCACGACCACAATCTCCGGATCCCACGAGGTGGCCGTGCCGTCCACGGCCACCTGGATATCCGTGCGGTCCGAGCTGTTCAGCTCGAAGTGGCTGATCAGTGCGAAAACGGCGATGACCGCCATGATCACGGCCGGTCCGATGGTCCAGCCAATCTCGACCCGGAAATTGCCGTGGATCTGCTCGGGGAACTCGTCGGTGCTGTGATCGTCCCGGAACTTCCACCAGATGACCGCCGTGGCGCCGAAGATGATGACGAAAACGATGCCGGCCACCAGGAAGATCGGGTCGGACAGCGAGTCGATAGACCGGGAGATCGGACCCTGTGGCTCCAAGGTGTCCAGTGGGGCGTTGGACGCGCAGCCGCTGAGGGCCAGCACTGCACCTGAGGCGAGGGCGGCGAGCCACCCGGGATGTGGTCGCTTCGTGATCAATGGTCCGTCTCGTGGTCGTGGGTGTCGTCGTGGTGTTCTCCCCCACCCTTGTGGTGGAACTCCCGCTCACCACTCACCGCGGCGATGATGCCGAACACGAGGACGGCCAGACAACCCACGAACAAGACGCCGCGCACTGTGTTTCGGGGCAACTCGGGCCGCTTGCTGATCCACATGGCCGTGCCGAAGATGGCTAGACCGATCACGGTCGCTACGGCGACGGCACCGGTGACCGACGAGGTCAGAAATATCCGTGACACGGCCACCACGAGGATGCCGATACCCACAGCCCCCAGAACAGGGATCTCGATCGGTCGCATCAAGTTCTCCCGTGCGTCAGCGTTAACCGACGCATCGTCTGAGACCTTCTCCGACCAGTTGGTCATCGTCCACTCGACAGCCACCGCTACGAGGAGGCACAGGCCGATGACGAAGATCGCCGGATGGACCACCAAGCCCACCCCGACGGCACCGAGGCCGAGGGCCCCAAACACCGGCCACAGCGAGTTGCCGACCACCGCCTGAGCGGGTGGCGCCTCCTCTAGGCCAAGGAAGTCGGCCTGGGCCTCGGCGTCGGCGTCGCGGAAGGCCACGGCGACCAGGCCCAGGAGGGCCAGCACTCCGGCTCCCGTGACCAGGATGGTGTAGGACACGTGGTTTCCGACGCCGCCCTTCCATCCCAAGGACAGTGGCCCGGTCTCGGTGGCCCCGGAGGTGTAGCCGGCAAATACGGCAGCCAGAACGGCGCCGAGAAAGAACCCAAACCAGAGTTTGAAACCCGTGGTGAGCATGTCGGTCCCCTGCCGCTACTTGGCGATGTAGATGCCGATCCAGATGACCGAGTAAACGGCCACCACGGCATACCAGTAGAGGGCCGCCGCCGAAACGAGGTCGCGGTGGCGGCTGGTGTCCTGCCCACCCAGGGCCCGCAGCAGGAGGAGGCCCAGCCAGACAACGCCAACAGCCACCATGACCAGATGCGAGCCGACGATCACGAATAGCAGCGTCGCTGCTTCGCTGGCGTCGATGGGTAGCCCAATATCAGCGAAATAGAACGCCGTTTGGTTGACCATGGCAATGCCCAACACGGCGGTGAGAGCGAGGGCCAGGTAGACGTGGACTCGGTCATCGTTGAGAACGGCTGAGACGGCCCAGCCCATGGTGATGGCCGAGAGGGCCATAGTGGCCATGTTCATACCACCAGGCACCAACTGGATGGCTCCCTCGGGGAACCAGGCAGTCCCCCATGCCATGGCATCGGCCCGGATGGAGAAGTAGAGGGCAAAGAGCCCGCCGAAGTAGAGCAGGACGCTGCCCGTGCCGAACGCCGAGGCGACAACGAGGGTTCTGGGACGGGTCGGGGCGGCCGGGGCGGCAGACATCAGGCGGAGCCTGCCTTCTTGGCGGCCGTTAGGTGCAGGATCCCCGACGCCTGCCAGGCCACCAGGCCACCTACCAGGGCCAGGGAGCCCACCATAGAGACAAGGTTCAGGCCGTCGACCCCGGAGCCCGGGTACCCGGCGGTGGCCAGGTCCACGCCGGTGAAGTCGCTCTGGCCGAGCAGGCCGCTGATCAGGTCGGTGGCCCCGACGAGGACGACCCCGCCGGCCACGGCCAGTCCGCCCAGGAGGTTCAGGCCGGGACGGGCACCTGGGCCACCCACCAGGTCGTCACCCCAGTGCTGAAAGCCAGCACCCACACCGAGGACTGCCCCACCAACCACCAGCGTGAACTGAGCACCGGTGACCGAGGTACCGAGAAGGTCCAGCGGGGCGATGACCCGGAGCGCTCCAACGGCGGTGCCGGCCACGATCAGTAGGACGGAAAGCAGGGCGCAGACCACCTCGGCGGGCGGGCGTGTACCAAGATTTGAAGCACCCCGTCGAAGCGTGTCGGCCACCCCACCCAGGATGGCCAAAGCCACCGGCACGATGGCGAAGGCCATCACCACATAAAGGGCCTCCTCCATGACTGGGGTGCCTGGCGTGTCGAAAAATGACTGGGCGTAGGCGCCGAAGGACAGGAAGCCGAAGGCGGCGGTGGCCACCAGCAGGACATCCCGGTTGGCCTGGGTTGTCCCGGTGGTCGCCGAGAAGACGTCCAAGGTGATGCCGAGCACTGGGAGGGCCAGCACGTAGACAGCAGGGTGGGTGAACATCCAGGAGAGCTGTTCCCAGATGGCATCTTCGGCGCCGAACCGCACGGCCGGGCGGCCTTGAAGGTCGACGTAGGCCAACACGATGTTGGCGGCCAGCACCGGCAGCATGCTGCCCCATATCGTGGCGCTTACCAGGGTGGTCCAGCTGGTGAACGGCAGATCGCGGAGGCCGGTTCCGGTCGATCGACCGGAGACAATCGTGGTCACGACGCACACAGTGGCCAGTAGCAGGCCGGCGATGGCCAGCAAGAGGCCCATCAGAGTCAGGGCAGTGGCCTGGCGCTGGCCGCCGGTACCCGGCGTTCCGAGGCCTCCGTCGGCTAGGAAGCCGACAACGGTCAGTACGGCACCGACCAGCCATGTCCAGCAGGCCAGGGCAGCGGCCCGAGGGAAGACCAGCGTGTTAGCCCCACACTGACGGGGCACCACCGTGGTGGCCAATGTCATCAGGGCAGGAAGCACGCCGAGCAGGACGAGGGCGACACGGTGTGCCGACCAGAACTGGAAGACTTCGTCGGCGCTGCCAAGCAGGTCGGCCGAGGTGAGGTCGAGGCGCTCGAAGCCGACAAGGAGGCCGGCAACGGCACCGAGGAGGACCGACGTCATGCCTCCGAAGCCCCATACCTTGGCCAGCACCGTGGGGTCGGTGGAGGTGACCGCCTCTTCGAGCACGGTGCTGCCGGTGCTGCCTGTTTCGTCGGTCGTTGTCATCGGTGTTTCTTCGCTCGGAGTGCCTGTGCGGGGCCCTGAGTCCTCCGTCCGAGCGGTCCCGGACCACAAGAGGCTAGGCGGATCAACACCGAATCCGGCGCTGGAACGCTTGCGAGAAACTAGCCGGTGCAGCGGGCCCCGTCCGGCCTGAACGGGCGGTTCCGGTCACCGGACAAGGACGTCCACGACCATCGCCGCGAAGAGCAGGGTCATGTAGGTGATCGAGTAAGAGAAGAGTCGCATGGCCGTCCGCTCCGACGGATCGCGTCGGACGGCCACCGCCATAGCACCGAACAGCAGGCCCAGGACAAGGGCTGAACCCACGTAGACCGGCCCCATGCCAGCCACCGAGGCGAACACCAGGGTGAGGCCGACCAGGACGACGCTGTAGAAGATGATCCGCCGGGCCGTTTCGGCCAGCGTGGCCACCGAGGGGAGCATGGGTACCGAAGCGGCGGAGTAGTCGTCGCGGTACCTGATGGCCAAAGCCCAGAAGTGGGGCGGCGTCCAGAAGAAGACGATCAGAAAGAGAACGACTGGCGCCCAACCCAGGGTGTTAGTCACCGCCGACCATCCCACCAGTACCGGAACGGCGCCGGCCGCTCCCCCGATGACAATGTTCTGCGTCGTGGTGCGCTTCAACCACAGGGTGTAGACGAACACGTAGAAGAAGGTGGCCGAGACGGCCAGCACGGCGCTCAGCAGATTCACCGTGGCAAGCAGCCAGGTGAAGGCAGCAACCTCGATGCAAACGGCGAAGGTCAGTGCAGCCCGAGGGGACATCACGCCCTGGACCAGCGGCCGGTGCATGGTCCGTTCCATCAGGCCGTCGATGTCCCGGTCGACCACCATGTTCACCGCATTGGCACCACCCGCGGCCAACGTGCCGCCAATCACCGTGGCCGCCATCAGCCAGACCGACGGGACCCCGCCCTGAGCAACGAACATGGTGGGCACTGTCGTGACGAGTAGGAGTTCGATGATGCGTGGCTTGGTGAGCGCCAAGTATCCAGCTAGTCGTTCCCCAACCGAGAAGACCTTGGCATTAGTTGGGGAGGTGGACACGGGGTGCAGGCTAGGGGTTGCCGGGTCCGATCGGCCCGGCCAAGCCATTAGCCCAAGAGCCAGTCGGCAGGCGTACGACCATCGGGGAAAAGCCGCTGCTGAAAGCGCTGCATGCCGCCCAGCCAGCGGTCGACGTCGTCGGCCTTGCGGCGCACATACTCGGCCACGCCGGGATGCGGAAGGATATGAAACCGGCTGTCCGCCAATCCCTCGACCACCGCTTCAGCCAGTTCGGCGGCCGTCAAGACCCCGTCGACAGCTGCCGCGCTAGCCGACCCGTCGGCGGGCAGCAGGCCGGCTGTCGGGCTGTTGGCGCCGATGTTGGTAGCCACCGCCTGGGGACACAGCACCGAGACCCCAATGCCCAGATGGCCGTAGGTAACGCTGATCCACTCGGCCAGCGAGACGGCAGCGTTCTTGGTCACCGAATAGTGCAGCGACCCGATCTGGGTGAGCAGGCCAGCGGCCGACGAGGTGTTGAGAAGATGCCCGCCCCCGGCGGCCACCATGTGAGGGATGGCGTGGCGGGCTGCGTACAGGTGCGCCATGACGTGCACGTCGAACATGCGTCGCAGCTCGTCGTCTGGAGCCTCCAGGCCTCCCACGGTGACGTATCCGGCGTTGGACACCAGGAGGTCGATCGCCCCATGGGCGGCCACCGTGCCGTTGATCAGGGACCGCACGGCTTCCTCATCAGTGACGTCGCAGGCCACCGCAGTACCTCCTACCCGGTCGGCCACTGCTGTCACGCCGTCAGCATCTCGGTCCACGGCCACCACGGCCCGGGCTCCCTCAGCGGTAAAGCGCTCCACCAGAGCTTCCCCGATTCCGCTCGCCGCTCCCGTCACCACCACAACACGGTTCCTGATCTCCATGGCTGCGGATCCTACGGACCCTCGGTCACCCGATCCCGACCCAGACCACGAGCACTCCCCGACCACCGGTACTCGTAGCCTCGGGGGATGGCCCTGACGCCTCCTCGGCTATCCCCCGATACCTACCGACGGATCTGTGCCATCGCCCTCGGCCTGCTGGCCACCATCGTCGTAACCGGCGCCGCAGTTCGCCTAACCGGATCCGGCCTGGGCTGCTCGGACTGGCCGACCTGCGAGCAGGACCGCTTTGTCCCCGAGGCCGAGTTCCACGGCTGGGTGGAGTTCGGCAACCGGTTGGTTACCGGCCTGGTGTCGGGAGCCGTGGCCCTGTCCGTGTTGGGCTCGCTGGCCCGAACCCCCCGTCGGACCGACCTCGTGGCCTGGTCATGGGGCCTAGTGGCCGGGGTGGCGGCCCAGATCCTGCTTGGCGGGATCGTGGTGCTCAGCCACCTGAACCCGTGGCTGGTACTCGGCCACTTCGCCCTGTCCATGGTCCTGGTGTGGAACGCGGTGGTTCTCCACCACCGGGCCGGTGACCACGCCCGACCGGCGGTCCACACCGCGGCGACCGTCCGACACCTGACCGCCATCCTGACCGGACTGGCGCTCGCCGTCCTGGCCACCGGGACCCTGGTGACCGGCTCTGGCCCCCACGCCGGAAGCCGGGACGAGCCGGTGGCCCGACTCCCGCTAGTCGTCCGAGAGGCGGCACGAGTCCACGGCACTGTCGTGGTGACCCTGCTGCTGGTGGTAGTAGTCCTCGTGGTGGCTGTTCGACGGGACGCCCCCCACCTGCGGGGGCCCGTGCGGTGGCTGGTCGGTGTGGTGGTCGCCCAGGCGGCCCTCGGCTGGACCCAGTACCTCACCGGTGTTCCCGCCGTCCTTGTCGTCTTGCACGTGGCCGGGGCCACTGCCCTCTGGGGCTCGGTGGTCATGGTCCGGTTGCGGGCCACCGACCGGGTCCGGTCGGACGTGGATGGTCCGGCGTGAGTTTCGGACCGACACCGCTGGAGGTCGAGGATCCGGACCTTGAGCAGGACGAGCAGGTCGACGTGGACCGGCCGTGGGTTGTCCTGGTCTGGAACGATCCCATCAACCTGATGTCCTACGTGTCCCACGTGTTCCAAAAGCTGTTTGGGTACTCGAGGGCTACCGCCGACCGCCTCATGCTGGACGTCCACCACAAGGGCCGGGCCATGGTGTCCACCGGCACCAGGGAAAAGGCCGAGATGGATGTCTTCCGCCTCCACGAGCACGGCCTATGGGCGACCATGCAGCAGGACGACTGAGCGAGCTGTGATCCTGCGACGACGACGACCCGTGGCCTTCCAGCGGGACGGGGACCAGACGCTGATCCGACTGGGAGAGGAAGAGCGGTCGATGCTGGTTGACCTGGCAGGACAGTTTCGGTCCGTGGTGGCCGACGACCACGACCCCGGCCTACGGCGCCTCTACCCCACCGCCTATCCCGACGACCCGGACCGGGACGCCGACTACGCCGGCTTGGTCCACGACGACCTGGTCCAGCTCCGCCTGGAGGCCGCTGCCACCGTCGAGACCACCGCCGGCTCTCCGTCACTGACCGACGACGAGCTGGCGGCCTGGATGCAGGTCCTGAATGGCCTCCGCCTGCTGCTGGGAACCCGACTGGACGTATCTGAGGAGGACCAGTTCGACCCAGAGGCGGATGACGCACCGGCGCGGGCTCTGCTGGCGTGGCTGGGTTTCCTGCTAGAGGAGGCGGTGGTCGCCGCGAGGGGACCGGACGGCACCAATGCGTGACGCGTCTCCGAGGGCCGCTGGTAACGTGGCTCCGCTCTCAGCGAGGTCCGGCCCCCATCGTCCAGCGGCCTAGGACGCCGGCCTTTCACGCCGGTAACACGGGTTCGAATCCCGTTGGGGGTACGAAGGATGGAACGACTCCAGACGTTCCGCCCTGGTCCTGTGGTGCAGTTTGGAGTGCACGCCGGCCTGTCAAGCCGGAGGTCGCGGGTTCAAATCCCGTCAGGACCGCCAATCTCGCCGGCTCTTCGGAACAGGTGGGACGCGGTCGGGTAGCTCAGTTGGAAGAGCACTCGCCTGAAAAGCGAGGGGTCCCCGGATCGACGCCGGGCCCGACCACCGCAGAAGGCCCGCCCCCCGGGCGGGCCTTCCGTCGTTTCTCCCCGAGCCCGGGCCAGCTCCAGCAACCGGCTCCCGGTTGGCACCACCACTGCCTGCCCACCATCATCGGGGTGCCTCCGGACGGGCCGCCCGGGGAAAAAGCCGACCACGAGGATGGGTGGAGATGAACCAGCGGAACCAGATCTACATCGGCGGGTCCTGGGTGGACTCGTGCGGAGATGACGCCATCGACGTCTACGACCCCTCGACCGGATCCGTAATCGGCTCGGTGCCCGAGGGCACGCCCGCCGACGTTGACGCCGCGGTGGCCGCAGCCCGGGCAGCCTTCGACGGCTGGGCGACTACCCCGCTGGAGGAACGTCTAGTGCTCATCGAGGGTCTGGCTGCCCAGTTCGGCGCCCGCATGGACGATCTGGGCACCCTCATCTCGCAGGAAATGGGCATGCCACTGCCCTTGGCCAAGATGATCCAGGTCGGCATGCCTATGGCCACAACCGGTGGCGTGTCCGGCACAGCCCGAGAGTTCTCCTTCGAGGAGACCATCAGCCGGACGTTGGTGACTCGCGAGCCAATGGGCGTAGTGGGCTGCATCACGCCATGGAACTACCCGCTGCACCAAATCATGGCGAAGATTGCCCCAGCCATGGCCGTCGGCTGCACAGTGGTGCTCAAGCCCAGTGAGGTCGCACCTCTGAACGCCTTCGTGCTGGCCGAAATCATCGATGAGCTGGGCTTCCCACCCGGTGTGTTCAACCTGGTCTCCGGTGTCGGCCCAGTGGTCGGCGAAGCGATCGCTGCCCATCCCGACGTTGACATGGTTTCATTCACCGGCTCGACGAGGGCCGGTACCCGGGTCGCTGAGGTGGCGGCCGCCAACGTCACCCGCGTCCACCAGGAGTTGGGCGGTAAGTCGGCCAACATCATCCTTGACGATGCCGACTTCGCGACCGCCATTCCCAAGGCTGTGGGCGCCTGCTACCTCAACTCCGGCCAGACCTGCTCGGCGCTCACCCGCCTCCTGGTCCCGGCTGACCGGATGGACGAGGCCGCCGAGCTGGCCGCAGCAGCAGCTGATGCCCAGGTGGTGGGCCCAGCCCAGGCCGAAGGCACCGGTCTGGGCCCTCTGGTATCTCAGGCCCAGTGGGAGCGCGTCCAGGGCTACATCCAGGCCGGGATCGACGAGGGCGCCACCCTGGTCACCGGCGGAACTGGCAAGCCCGACGACTTGCCCGAGGGTTACGAGGACGGCTACTACGTGCGTCCCACTGTGTTCGCCGGCGTGTCGAACTCCATGACCATCGCCCGTGAGGAAATTTTCGGTCCTGTGCTGTCGATCATCGGCTACGACGACGAGGACGACGCGGTGGCCATCGCCAACGACACCGACTACGGGCTTTCGGGTGGGGTGTGGGGAACGGACACAGACCGGGCGTTGGCCGTGGCCAAGCGGCTCCGCACCGGCCAGGTCGACATGAACGGTGCCTTCCTCAACCACGAGGCGCCGTTCGGCGGCTACAAGAAGTCGGGCAACGGCCGCGAGTTGGGCCGGTATGGGTTGGCCGAGTTCGTGGAGTCGAAATCAATCAACCTGCCCATGGGCTGACCGCGGTCAACGACACGCTCGCCACGCCGGCCGGACTCCCAACGCGAGACCCCGTGGGCTTATCGTCTGGAAGGGTGTAGCCGACCGATAGAAACCGGCATGGCGATAGGGGTACCCGTGAGAATCAAAGTGGACGCCGAGAAGTGCGAGGGCCACAGCCGCTGCTACGCGCTGGCCCCTGAGTTGGTGGACGTTGACGACCTGGGCAACGCCTTCGAGTTGAACGACGGTGAGGTGCCCGAGGGCTTGGAGGACAAGGCCAAGCTGATCGTGGACAACTGTCCCGAGTACGCCATCACCATCGAGGAGGATTGACGCTGTGACCGACACCGTTGACCGCTCGACCGATCCGGTGGCCGACGCCACCCCCGAACGCTGCCCGATCCACGACCTGGCCTCCGACTACGACATGTTCGACCCGGACTACCTCCGGGACCCGTTCTCGGCATGGGCCGAGCTGCGTAACGCCTGCCCCATCGCCCACACCGACCGCTACGGCGGATCGTGGCTCCCCACCCGGTACGACGACCTCCAGGCCATGGCCAAGATGGTCCCTGTCCTGTCGTCGAAATCACCCATCGTCATCGACATGCCCGATGCCCTAGTCAAGAAAGACTCGACCGGCTACAACGCGGCATCCCCCATCAGTGCTGATCCGCCCGAGCAAGGTTGGACACGTCGAGCCCTACTGCCCCACTTCACCCCTAAGGGCATCGCCGCCGAGCGCACCTACTCTGAGCAGCTCTGCCATGAACTCATCGACGGGTTCATCGACGACGGGAAGTGCGACGCGGCAGTCGACTACGCCCAGCAGATCCCGCCTCGGGTTATTGCCCGAAAGCTTGGGGTCGACGAGTCCATGGTGGACGACTTCATCGAGTGGGTGCGCGGCGTGCTCGAGTTGGGGCTCCAGCAGCCGGAGTTGCGGGCCAAGTACCGGGACATCATTCGAGATTTCTTCGCTGCCGAGGTAGCCGACCGGCGACAGAATCCGAAGGACGACCTCATCACCGCCCTGTGCCAGACCGAGCACGAGGGTGAACTGCTGCCCGACGAGGTGGTCGTCGGCATGTGCAACCTGCAGTTGGTGGCCGGCATCGACACCACCTGGTCGTCCATAGGCTCCGCTCTGTGGCACTTCGCCGGACATGACGACGATCGCCGCCGCATGGTGGACCAGCCGGAGTTGTGGGACACCGCCATCGAGGAACTGCTGCGCTTCTACGCGCCGGTGACCATGGCCCGAAACGCCTCCGAGGACGTCGAGTACGGCGGGGTCACGTTCAAGAAGGGTGACAAGATCCTCATGAACTTCCCGGGTGCCAACCACGATCCGGACCATTTCGAAAACCCCCACGAGGTGCAGCTCGACCGGCAGCGCAACCGTCACATCGCCTTTGGCGTCGGCATCCACCGCTGTGCTGGATCCAACCTGGCCCGCATGGAGATGGAGGTAGCGCTCAAGACATGGTTTGAGCGCATCCCCGAGTTCACGTTGTCCGACCCGGACGCTGTGACGTGGGCCGGCGGACAAGTACGGGGGCCTCGTATCGTCCCCGTCACCTTCGGCTGAACCGCCGGTAGCCCTATTGGGTGACCGCCTCGGCCCGGAGCATCCCGGCGGCCACCTGGGCCCGGGTCTCATCGTCGACCTCGTCAAGGAGTTCGACGGTCACGCCGTGGATAGTCGCCGTGCACGCGAACCCATGCGGGTACGGCCCGACCGGTGACCGGGTGTCGACCCCCACGTCGAACGACTCGCCACCCATGGCGAACACCACCGGCACAGTCCGTTCCAACCTGGTCTGATCGACCACCCGACCGTCCACGGCCAGCGTGGCTACACCGCCGGCACCGAAGCCCCCGTCGGAGTCGAACAAGACGGTGACCTCCCGGCGACCGGGAACCAGCGCCTCGTCGGCGGCCATCGTGGTCCGCTCATGGCCGTAGAGGTTGTAGTGCCAGGTCGGTCGGCCCTCGTCAAGGTAAATCGACCACCCGTTGAAGCTGCCGCCCTGGCACACGATGACCCCTTCTGGCACCCCGTCGGTCGGCACTCCGACCGGCCTCTCGGGCACATCGAGGTCACACGTGATGCGGTACGAGCGGTTCTTGATGTTCAGCACGGCCTGCTCGGGCATCCGGACGTGCGCCGTGGTGTACGTCATCTGCCTCACCCCGGCCGGCGCCCTCGGCACCCGGACCGCCGGGTCCCGGTTGCCGGCGTTCCGCAAGGGATACACGCCGTTGCGGAGGCACTCTTCGTGGAACAGGTCCTGCATCTCGGCCAGCAGCTCCGGACGCTCATCGGCCAGGTCGTGACTCTGGGAGAAGTCGTCACGCACGTCGTAGAGCTCCCAGGACTCCTGCGGGCCGTCGAACGGCGCCGAACCGAACCGGACCCACGGGACCTTCCCGTGGAAACAGGAAGCCATGAACCCGTCGTGATAGATACCGCGGTTGCCCATCACCTCGAAGTACTGGGTACGCCGGCCATCCACTCCGGGATCGGTGAACGAGGCCAGCATCGACTGGCCCTCGACGGGCATCTGCTCGATGCCGTTCACCATGGCCGGGGCCTCGATGCCCGCCGCGGCGAGGATGGTGGGCGCCAGGTCGATGACGTGGTGAAACTGGTCCCGGAGTCCACCAGCGTCGGTGATGTGTCGGGGCCACGAAACGGCCAAGCCGTTGCGGGTTCCCCCGAAGTGCGACGCCACCTGCTTCATCCACTGGAACGGTGCATCCATGGCCCACGCCCACCCGACGTTGTAGTGGCACTCACTTCGGACCGTGCCGAAGTCGTTGATGTGCTCGAGCAGGAACTCGGGATCCTCCTCCTGCCCGTTCTGAAGCGCGGGCAGGGACCAGGTCCCGTGAATGCGACCCTCGGCCGACGCCCCGTTATCACCGGTGACGTAGATGAAGAGGGTGTCGTCCCACTCGCCCATGGCCTCGATGGCGTCAATGAGGCGGGTCACCTGAGCATCGGTGTGGGCCAGGAAGGCCGCGAACACTTCCATCAGGCGACGAGCCACTGGCTTGTACCGGTCGGGATAGTCGTCCCAGGATGGGATCACGTCGGGTCGGGGAGTGTTAGCCGTGCCCGGCGGAATGACCCCCAAGGCCAACTGCCGCTCGAAGATCGACTGGCGCAGGTCATCCCAGCCGTCGTCAAAGAAGCCGCGGAAGCGGTCAAGCCAGGCGTCGGGAACGTGCAGCGGCGTGTGGACGGCACCGGGAGCGAAGTAGCACAGGAACGGCTTGTCAGGTCGGTGAGCCCTGATCCGCTGTATCCACTCAATGGCCTTGTCGGCCATGTCCTCAGTGAGGTGGTAGTCGTCCCGCCCCTCAAACGGGGCGACCGGCGTGGTCTGGTCGTAGAGGTCGGGCTCGAACTGCGAGGTCTCGGCGCCCGGGAACCCGTAGAAGCGGTCGAAGCCCAACCCGGTGGGCCAACGGTCGAACGGTCCCGCCGGACCCCTCTCCCAAGGCGGGGTGAGGTGGCTCTTGCCGAACATCCCTGTGGCGTAGCCGTTCTGGCGGAGCACCTCGGCCACCGTGGCCGCCTCCCGGGGGATGACCGAGTCGAAGGCCGGATAGGAGGTCGCCGCCTCGGTGATGTGACCCATGTGCACGGTGTGGTGGTTGCGGCCGGTGAGCATCGCGGCCCGGGTCGGAGCACAGATAGCCGTGGTGTGAAACCGGTTGAAACGCAGGCCGTCGGCAGCGACCCGCTCCAGGCCGGGGGCGGGAACCGGTCCGCCGAAAGCCCCGAACGACCCGAAGCCCACGTCGTCCAGGAGGACGATCACCACGTTGGGCGCCCCCTCGGGAGCGCCCTCCATCTTGAGGGCGACCGGCTGGCAGTCCTCGGTCAGACGACCGATGGTGCCGGCGTAAGGCGGGGTGGGCCGCGGGATGGCGGTCATGGAAGACCCGAACCTACCTGAACGCCCGATCCGGCCCAGTAGCCATGCCAGGGGTGGGACTCGGGTGTCAGACCACCTCGCCCACAACTACAGCTAGGCCCCCTAACCCGGCCAGGACCAGGATCAGGGGCCGGAACCATCTCCGGTCCACCCACCGCCGTACCGGTGGCGCCACGACCAGGCCGATGGCTGCCGACCCGGCGACTAGGGCTCCCCGCCCAAGGTCGGCGGCGGTGACTTGGCCAGTCGTCGCCATGATGGTGACGATCACCACCAGGTTCACCAGGTTCAGGGCCGACAGGTTGGGTCGGATCATCGATGGGGGCCGGTCGTGGTGGAGGATCACGAACGGCGGGCCGGGCAGGGCTGCCACCCGAGTTCCGAAGGCCACTAGCAGGCCGCAGACCGGGGCGGTCCACCGACCCCTCTGCGGTGCCCATCCGACGGCGACCAGCACCACAGCAAGGACGATCAGCGCCCCAACAGCCACCTTGAGGCCGCTCTCGGAAAGCGTGCCCGTGGCCAGGTGCCCGAGCGCCACCCCGATCGGCATGCCGACCAGGCACCGGGACAGGTACGACCATTCGATCCCCGACCGTTCGCGCACCAGGTGTCGCAGACCGACCGTCATCCCACCGATCATCATCGGGAGCGGGAGAAACGCCGGTTCCACGGCCACCAGAACGGGTGCCGCGATGAGGGTGATCCCGAACCCGCTCGAAGCCTGGGCCACCGCACCGGCCACCACGGCCAGGACGACGACCAGGACCTCCAGGCCGCTCACCCGGAATCGTTCCGCACAATCGCCGCTACGGCTGCCGGGGCGTCGAGGGCGACCAGGTGGGCCGCCCCGGCGATCGGGGGTGCCACGGTGGCCGTCGGGAGCAGGCCGGCGAACCACTCGCCGTAGGACGGAGGCACGATTCGGTCCTCGGCCCCCCAGACCAGGACCACCTCCGCTACCACCCGGTGCAGACGGTCGGCCAGGCCGTGGTCGGGTAAGGGCCAGACCAGCGAGGCCGCAGTTCTCCGCCGCACGTAACGGGAGACCCCTAGCTCGACAAGGCCGTCGGCGTCGAGCCCCTCGGGCATGGCGGCTAGCGCCGTCCTGACATCCTCGTCGGCCACCAGATGGACCTCCTGGTCTGTCAGGGAGAGCGAATAGAGGTCGACCCCAGGATCGTCCGGGTCCCACAGGCCGGTCGGGGCAACGGCCACCAGCGACCGGAACGCCTCGGGGCGGACGGCGGCTAGTTCGAGGGCCAGCATGGCCGAAACCGAAGAGGCCACCCACCGGGATCCGACCAGCCCCAGCCGGTCGGTCAACTCCGACAGGAACACCACCCAGTCGTGGACGGTACGCAGGGTCGGATCCCCCGGCGTGGGACCAAACCCGGGCAGACAGGGCGCTACCACCCGGTGGTCGACCGCGAGGTCGTGCATACAGGCCGTCGGCTCGTCCAGCCCCGCCGGTCCATGGAGAAACCCCACCACTGGACCTTTGCCCAGTTCAAAGGTGGTCACCGGACCGGATCCGGTGGCTACCTCCCGACGCTCGATGTCCACCGTCACCGAACCCCGCCCACCGAACGGCGGCGGCCGGCCCCCATCGGGGTCGGCCACCAGCGGTGTTCCCACTCGTCCTCGAAGAGTCCCCGGATCTCTGGGAGGACCTCCCGGGCCACCAGGTCGGTGTTGAACATGGTCAGGTCGCGGTCCATGTTCCCGAACTGGAGGAGCAGCATCAGGTTCCCCACGTTTAGCGTGGTGGCCACGTTGACCAGCTGTTCAGCTACCGAGGTCGGCGACCCAATGACCACGTACCCGCGCTCGACCATCTCATCGAACGTGAAACTGCCGTCAGTCGACGACCCTGTCGGAGCCTTCTTCCTGTCGGCCGACCGTGCGGCGGCCCGGGCCACCATGCCCTCCACCCCGGCCCGGACCGTGGCCTCTGTCTGGTAGCCCGGCGGGTCGGCAAACGGCGGGTACAGGTGCAAACACCGGTTGAAGAAGTACTCGGCGGGCTCCCGGTACAACCGGCGGGCCTCAGCGTCAGTGTCGGCCACCCCGACGAACTGGATGAAGCCAGCCTGAAACGGGTTCGGCTCCCGCCCCAGGTCGGCCATCCGCTGCCAGAAGCCCCGCATGGTGGCCTGGCCCGCCTTGTACCCGAAGTAGGAGAGGTACGAGTAGACGTAGTCCATCTCGGCGCACCACTCCCAGGTCTCCACCGACCCACCTCCAGGAATCCAAATCGGAGGGTGTGGCTGTTGGACCGGGCGGGGCCACGGATTCACGTAACGGAGCTTCGTGTAGGTGCCGTTAAAGGCGAACGGCTCCTCGGCGGTCCAGGCTCGGACGACCAAGTCATGGGCCTCGTAGTAGCGCTCTCTCAGGGTAAGCGGGTTCATGCCGTAGGCGAAGCACGTATCCATTGGCGTGCCCACCGGAAAACCGGCTACCAGACGACCACCCGATAGGCCGTCGACCATGGCCAACTCTTCGGCCACTCGCAGGGGCGGGTTG
Organism: Acidimicrobiales bacterium; assembly: GCA_022452035.1. Lineage (NCBI taxonomy): Bacteria > Bacillati > Actinomycetota > Acidimicrobiia > Acidimicrobiales > Acidimicrobiales bacterium. Next base: position 178,483 of record JAKURV010000001.1, read on the forward strand.
TAGAGGGCCAGCGAATCACCCATGACCACGATGGCCGCGTCATCCGTAGAGCGGGCCAGGGTGGCCGCCATCAGGTTTGGACTGGGCATCAGGCCATACCCGTTGGCATGGTGTTCGTTCACGCAGATTCCGTCGAAACCGACCGACGCCGCGTACTCCAACTCATCGAGATAGTCGTGGTAGGCCCGGTGTCCGACCTCTGGGTCGTAGAGGCCGGGGTCGATGTCCACCCAGACCGACCGGTGCTGGTCAGCGAACCCGTCCGGAAGGTCCGGATAGGGCATCAGGTGGAACCACAGGGACCGCACAACCTCGATCCTCGCCCGAACCTCGTGGCCGGGCCAACCGGGCCCGGTGGTCAGGCCAGACCCAGTACCGCCGGGATCTGGTCCAGTCGATCCACTACGTGGTCGGCCTCTAGCCCGTCCTCTAGGTCGTCGAGCGCCCCCCGGAACCGCACCGTGGCCATACCCAGGGCCCGCGCCCCGGCTACGTCTGTCCGCTTCAGGTCTCCCACGTGGGTGACGCTCGCCGGGTCGTCAACCCCCAGCCCATCCATTGCAGCAAGAAAGATCGCCGGATCGGGCTTATAAACGCCGACCTCGTCGGAGAAAGCGGCAAAGGTGAGGTGGTCGAGGATGCCGTGGTGATCGAGGAACTTTCGCAGGTGCCGACCGGTTGCCAAGGAGGTGTCACTGACTAATCCGACGACGACGCCGGCATCCACCACCGTGGACAGGACGTGCGCGGCGTCGGGCACCGAAACTACCTCCAGGGCGAACGACGCCGAATCGAACGCTTCGGCAAGTGCGTCCCGGTCCTCGGCATTTATGCGGTCACCGAAGGCAGCGAAGCACTCCTTCAGGGCCCTGGTGGGGCCGTACTGACGACCGGCCCGCCACTCTTCGTCAAAGCGCGCGGGCAGTGTCGACAGGGTTCGGTGGATCAGCTTGTCGTCGATGTCCAAGCCACGCTCGTTGACCACCCGGCGCCAGAACCGAGTCCTGGTTTCGACCGCTCCAGGAATACCGGTTAGCAGGGTGTTCCAGAGGTCGAAGGTGACAGCTCGGACCGGTGAAACCATGGTGTCTGGTGTCTGGTGTCTGGTGCTGGGTTCAGCCGCGGCAGACGCCGTCGGCCAGCGCGGCTTCGGCCACCGCGGCTGCTACCCGGGCGGGCACTGCCCGATCGAAGACGGATGGGACCACGAAGCGGTCCGTCAGCTCGTCGTCGGACACCGAGTCGGCGATGGCCTTCGCAGCGGCCAGTTTCATGTTCTCGGTGATGTCGGTAGCCCCCACGTCCAAGGCCCCTCGGAAAATACCCGGGAAGGCCAGCACATTGTTGATCTGGTTTGGGTAGTCGCTCCGGCCGGTGGCCATCACGGCGGCCAGGCCGTCGGCGTCCTCGGGTCGGATCTCTGGTTCCGGGTTAGCCATGGCAAACACGATGGGGTCCTGGTTCATGGTCCGCAGGTCAGCTGCACTGACCAGGCCCGGCCCGCTAAGGCCGATGAACACGTCGGCACCGACCATTACTTCCTGCAGGGTTCCCATCCGGCGGTCCTGGTTGGTGTTGGTGGCGAACCACTCCTTGGCCGGGTTCAGGTTGTCCCGACCGGAGTAGACGGCTCCCGATCGGTCCACACCTACGATCTTCTGGACTCCTGCGTTGAGCAGGATCTTGCCCACGGCCACCCCAGCTGCCCCCATTCCGGCAATAACCACCGAGAGGTCGCTGATCCGACGCTCGGTGAGACGACAAGCGTTCCAGAGCGCGGCCAGTGTCACCACTGCCGTTCCGTGCTGGTCGTCGTGGAAGACGGGGATATCCAGGGCCTTGCGCAGGGCTTCCTCCACCACGAAGGCGGCCGGTGCGGCGATGTCCTCCAGGTTGATGCCACCGAACGTCGGCGCGATACGAATGACCGTGTCGATGATCTCCTGCGGGTCCGACACGTCGAGGCACACCGGGAACGCGTCCACTCCGGCGAACTCCTTGAACAGGAGGGCTTTGCCCTCCATGACCGGCATGGCGGCCGTCGGGCCGATATCGCCCAGACCGAGGACAGCTGTTCCGTCGGTGACTACCGCAACTGTGTTTTTCTTGATGGTCAGGTCGTGGGCCCGGGCCGGATCCTCGTGGATAGCCATGCAAACTCGGGCCACGCCCGGCGTGTAGGCCATCGACAGGTCGTGGCGGTCGTTGACCTCGGCGAGAGAAACCACCTCGATCTTGCCGCCCTCGTGCATGTCGAAGGTCCGGTCGAACCAGCGCAGGATCTCCACGCCTTCCTGCCCCTCCACGTCGGCCACCACCCTCGCTGCGTGGTCCTCGTCCCGACAGTTGACGACGACGTCATTGATCAGGTGGTCCCCGCGCACGTCGAAACCGCCCATGGAAACGATGTTGGCGCCAGCTTCGCCGATCGCCGTGGCCAACCGGCCCAGAGTGTTGGGCACGTTGTCCAGCGCCACCTCCATGTGGATGGAGTAGGCCGCGGTAGGAAGGAAGGGCACCGTCCGAGCCTACGAGTGGCCTTGTCGGCCACCTCCATCGGACTCTCGGATGAGACTGGTTCGGTATGGCGGAGGCGACACCGGGGGGGTCAGGGCCCCTCGTACGGAAAACCCAGGTCAGGCGCGGTAACCAGTGGTACGAAGGCGATGCCCGCTTCGGTGGCCGCAGCGGCGCACGTCCCACCCCTGTCGACCACCGGGAGGATGACTACCGGGTCGGCACCTAGTTCTCGTACCACCGACGCGGCCTCCAAGGCCGAGGTTCCCCGGGTCACCGTGTCCTCACAGACCACCACTCGGTCGCCGGGCTGCAGGGCACCGGCCAGGCGGCCCTCCACCCCATGGCTCTTGGACTCCTTGCGAATGCTAAACGACCGCAAATTCCGTCCGCGAGTGGCAGCTACGGCGGCAATTCCGAAGGCCACCGGGTCGGCTCCGGCAGCCAGCCCACCGATGGCCGTGACCGGACCGCCGTCGGCCTCTAGCGCCTCGAGGGCCTCCAGAGCTGCGGCGGCCACCAGGAGGATGCCGTCGGCCCGGCACACCGTCTGTTTGGAGTCGCAGAACCACGTGCTGGTCCGGCCTGACTTCAGGGTGAACTCCCCGGTCCGGATGGAGTGTTCCAGGAGATGGGCCACTAGGGCCTCGCGTGCCACCGTCATGCTCCCGTCTCCTCCCGGTACGTCATCGTGCCCGACCCGGGCACCAACTCACCGACTACCCAGGCGGATCGGTCATGGGTGGCCAACGTGGCCACCACGTCGTCGACTCCAGAGGCTGGCACGGCCAGCACCATCCCCACGCCCATGTTGAACACCCGGGCCATCTCGTCGTCGTCCACGCCACCCATGGCCTGAAGCTCACGAAAGATCCGCGGGACCTCCCACGTGGTGGGATCGACCACGGCGTCCACCGCGTCGCCCAGCACCCGGGGGAGATTGCCAGGCAGACCCCCACCGGTCACGTGGGCCACGGCATGAACCTCGTGGGCGGCCAGGGTGGCGACCACCGCCGGGGCGTAGATAACACTGGGAGCGAGAAGCTCATCGGCCAGCGTCTGGTTGGCCCCTTCCCAGGCCGAATCGGCCAACGACCGCCCGGCCACGTCGAATACCAGGCGGCGGGCTAGGGAAAAGCCGTTGGACCGAAGGTTCGGACTGTCTAGAGCAACCAGCAGGTCTCCGGCCACAACGGCCGAGCCATCGAGGAGCTTCCCACGTTCCACCGCCCCCACAGCGAAGCCGACGAGGTCGAACTGGTCAACGGCCATCACCCCCGGGTGCTCGGCCATCTCACCTCCGATCAGTGCACAGCCGGCTTCTACGCATCCGGCGGCGATCCCCGCTACCAGGCATTCCACAGCTTCCGGATCCAGATGGCCGATAGCCAGGTAGTCGAGGAAGAACAGTGGCGTGGCCCCGACGCACACCAGGTCGTCGACGCACATGGCCACCAGGTCCCGTCCGATGGTGTCCAGGCGGCCGGTCAGTCGGGCAATCTCGGCCTTGGTCCCCACCCCGTCGGTGGCCGATACCAACAGGGGATCCTGGAACCCGGCTGCCGACGGGTCAAAGAGGCCGCCAAAGCCGCCGATGTCACCCACCACCCCAGACCGACGGGTGGACCGGACCAGTGGCCCGATCCGCCGAACGGCTTCAGCGCCGGCGTCTAGGTCCACCCCGGCCTCCCGGTAGCTCCTGCCTGTGCTCCCGGCCACGACCCTCAGTCCCGTCCGAACAGGCGACCGGCGGCTTGGGTGGGCAGCTCGTTGTCCTCGTCGTTGGCGTGCACCGGCATGGAACGTTCTGGAGGTGGACCGTCCCCCCCTTCCAGCACCCCCTTGGACAGGTTCACCGGGATCTCGACGGGGTAGGTCCCAGTCAGGCAGGCATCACAGAACCCGGCACCGACGGCCCCCGTAGCCTCCAGGAGGTGGTCCAAGGTGAGGTAGGTGAGGCTGTCCACCTCGAGATACTCCCGGATCTCGTCCACGGTGAGGTTGGCGGCCAGTAGTTCGCTGCGAGCACCGGTATCCATGCCGTAGAAGCACGGCCACCGGTATGGCGGCGACGAGACCCGCAGGTGGACCTCGTCGGCTCCGGCGGCTCTCAGCATGCGCACCATGGCCCGAGTGGTAGTACCCCGAACGATCGAGTCGTCGACCACTACTAGTCGCTGGTCCTCGATGTTGTCCCGTAGCGGGTTCAACTTCATTCGCACGGCCGCCGACCGGAGGGCCTGGGTGGGGGCGATGAAGGTGCGCCCGATGTACCGGTTCTTGACCAGGCCCTGGCCGTAGGGGATCCCACTGGCCCGGGCGTAGCCCTCGGCGGCCGGGATCCCGGATTCCGGTACGCCCATCACTAGATCAGCCTCCACCGGGGCGTGGTTGGCCAGCATCTCGCCCATCCGCACCCGGGCGTGGTGGACGCTCTGGCCGTACAGGACGGCGTCTGGACGGGCGAAGTAGACGAACTCGAACAAGCAGAGCCGAGGATCCACGTCTTCGTCGGAAAACGGTCGGAACGACCGGCACCCGGTGTCGTCAATCACCACCACCTCGCCGGGGTCTAGTTCCCGGACCATGTGGGCCCCGATCACGTCCAGGGCCGGCGACTCGGAGGCCAGCACCCACCCGCTGTCCAGGCGGCCGAGGCAGAGGGGCCGGAAGCCGTTTGGATCCCGGACGCCGATGATCCGATCGTGGTCGGCCAGCACGAGGGAGAACGCACCGTGGAGGCGCGGCAATACCTCGGTCAGTGCCTCGTCGAACGCCTCGCCTGGGTCCATGTCGCCCCGGCCGGCCAGCTCCGTGGCCAGCATCTCGGCCACCAGGTCGCTGTCCGACGTCACGGTGCCAGGGAGCATCCCGCACTCGGCGGCCAACTGCTCAACGTTGACAAGGTTGCCGTTATGGCCGAGCGCAAACTCGACGTGGTCGACGCCCCGGTAGACCGGCTGGGCGTTGCGCCACGTGCTCGAGCCGGTCGTCGAGTAGCGAGTCTGCCCGATAGCCAGATCCCCGGTCAGGGTGGCCAGCGTTCGGTCGTCAAAGGCGTTGGACACCAGGCCCATGTCCTTCACCACCGTCAGGGACTCTCGATCACTGACCGCCATCCCTGCCGACTCCTGTCCCCGGTGCTGGAGGGCGTAGAGGCCCAGGTAGGTCAGGTGGGCCACTGGCTGACCCGGAGCGAAGACGCCAAAGACCCCGCACGCCTCCTTCGGCGTGTCGTCGTCGGGATAGGCACCGGCGATGTCGGGGGTGGTCGCCGGTCGGTTCATCGGTTCGTAGTCCCAACGCCCAGGGCCTCTGGGAGCCGGCCCGTATAGGCGGCCACCACTTCGTCCACGGTGACGTCGAGGAGGCCCTTGACGATGAACCGGGATCCGGTAGCCAGACCCAGGCGGACGGTCGGCACCTCCGCAGTTTCGGCAATGGCCAGCACCTCGGTCAGACGTTCGGGATCGACGGCCACCACCACCCGACTGGGTCCCTCTCCGAACAGGGTCCGATGGTCGGCGATCCGGGCCAGGTGGGCGCCCACGCTGGATCGAACCACCATCTCGGCCACCGCCACCCCCAGCCCCCCGGCCGACACGTCGTGCACGCCGTCCACCAAGCCACCCGACACCAGGTCCCGGACCACGTCAGCCACCCGAAGATGGAGGTCGAAGTCCAACGGGGCCAGCGCACCACCCGGCGCCCCGTGAGCAGCGCCCCACAAGGAACCTCCCAGCGAAGTGGCCTCGGGGCCCAGTACCACGAGGCGGTGGCCGTCAACCAGCGTGGCCCCCGGGGGCCGACGCCGCAGGTCGTCCACCACCCCCAGCAGTCCGATGACCGGCGTGGGGTCGATGTCTGACCCCGCCGACTCGTTGTAGAGGCTGACGTTCCCGCCGATCACCGGCACGCCAAAGGCGTCGCAGGCTTCGGCCATACCGTCCACGGCCTCGGAAAGCTGCCACATCACCTCGGGTTTTTCGGGGTTACCAAAGTTGAGGCAGTTAACGACGGCCAGCGGCCGGGCTCCCACGCAAGCCAGGTTCAGGACCGACTCGGCCACCACGTGGGCCGTGCCTCTCCGGGGGTCCACAGCGCACCAGCGGTGGTTCCCGTCGGTGGTCAGAGCGAGACCCCGTCCCGTCTCCGCACCGGTGGTGGGATGTCGAAGCTTGAGCACCGAGGCGTCATCGCCCGGACCTACCACCGTGTTCAAGAAGAGCTGGTGGTCGTACTGCCGGTATACCCAGGCTGGATCGACCAGCAGGTCGAGTAGGTCAGCGCCGGGATCGGCCGGCGCTGGAAGGTCGTCGGCCGACGGGCCCGGTGGCTGACTCGGCTCGGACCGCGGTCGGTCGTAGAGAGGGGCGTCCTCGTGCAGCGAGGTGGCTGGGATGTCGGCCAGTACCTCGCCGCCGAAGCCGTCCAGAATGCGCAGTGCTCCACCGTCTGTGACCCGACCGATCACAGCGGCCCGAACTTCCCATCGCTCGCAGATCGTCAGTACCCGGTCTA